>NZ_JBEOPJ010000022.1:0-68981 GCF_040309945.1 Shewanella sp. AC34-MNA-CIBAN-0136
TTCATGCAGAATCTCCCTGCGTATATATTACGAGAAAATTCTACTTTTGAAATCTACTATTTTTAGGGGGGATTACCAGAGGATAGATGTTTTTGTTAGCTTTTACTTAATATTACTCATCGATGTAAAATCAATCACCCAGTAACACTACTAACTCTTATGGATATATAGATAGTAAATAATTAATCCAAGAGTAAAAATACTTACCAAAGAAATAATGTAGAACCACGCAAGTTTTTTGTCTTTGCTTCGACTAAAGCGCTTTGTCGCTTCAATATTAACAAGAGAAGCATGACGTTTGAGGTTGGGCCAAGCTATAACCCCAGCGTAAGCAACCATTCGTGCACCAATACCTTTATCCCAAGCTGGGGGCTCTATCCCTTCTTTCAACATTTCTTGCTCAAGATGTTTAATAGTAATGCGGCCAAATAAAAATATGGCAGTACCTCATATAAGCAATACAATAAAAAACACTACAGCCATCCAGCTTTCAGTTGATAGTTCTAACATAAATCCCTCGCTATAGGCTATTTAATCAGTCACCTAAATTAAAGGCTTTATTAGCTCCGAATATCCCAATCCCATTACCGGCCTTAGTCACCACAATACCGATTGTTATCGTCGTATCTAAATATTAAGGCAACCAATTTTGCTAGTTATCAGGGCCGTATAGATAAGCAACAGTGAACATAAGAGTAAAAAACACAACACTAGAGATCTGTACAAATACAGCCAAATACCAGTCGACTTTTCGACTAAAGCGCTTGGTAGCTTCTATGTCAACAATAGAAGCATGCCTTTTAGCGTTAGGGCGCATGATAATACTCGCATAAGCGGGGTATCTCATACCTATGCCTTTATCCCATTCTGCCGGCAATATGTCCTCTTTTGCCATTTCGCGCTCAATATGCTTAACGGTAATTCGGCCAAACAAAAGTACAGCAATACTCCACATACAGAAGGTAATAAAAAAAAATATACCCATCCAGTCTTCAGTTGATAGTTCTGACATGAATACCTCCTTTACAGGCTATTAAGCCAATCTCCGATATTATAGGCTTTATTGGCAGCCCATTTCCCAGCAATATCTCCACCTTTAGCCGCTACAACTCCAACCGTAATGGCAGTACCGATAATAATGACCCATCCAACAGGCGTAGCTAGCATAGCAACACCTAGGCCGGCTGCTACGACTTGACCTCCCCCCCATAAACCAGCAGCTGTACCTATACCAAAACCGGCAGTTTCAACCGCGGCACGCTTTTGCCAATTAGCTCCAGCTAAATAATCAACATGTACATTGCCCGCACGAATCCCAGCATCAAGCACAATTAACCCTTTACCGAGAACATTAGCTCCCATTTCAAAAGCACGTAAATTTTGAAAATCGACTGTAGAGGTAAATTGAATCGGTTTTATGGACCTACCGCTTTTTGCTTTATTGATACCTCGATCAGCATTACTGTAAACAGTACCTCTTTTGCTTTTGACCCGACCAATGTATTTATTGATTTCTGCTTGGAACTTTTGATTAAAGTCTTTCCCTAGTTCCCTTGCGTTTTGTTCTAACATCATCATTTGGGCTTTAGGATATTTTGCTTGTGCGCCAATTCTTACTTTCTCTAATGCATCTTGAAGTTTATTAGCGGCTTTAGCAAAGTTACTTAATCTTGTATCTAAGGCAGTTGATGCTGCGCCTATGGCTCCTATGCTTTCATTGCGCAGCATGGGTGCTAACTCTGCTTGATAAAAATCAGCGAGTGCTTGTAGGTTTTCGCCTCCAAACATATCATCCATCAAAGCGATATTTCGTTTTGCTTGTTGTGGTAAAGATTGTATTTGATTAAGCGTGCAGACTAATTCAGGTCTTTCTTGGCGCCAATTAGTGCCATTAGTGTTGCCATTACGCATAATGAAAGGGGTGCCAGCAGAAACAAAAGCACCATTAATATGTGGATTGTCTTGTTGAAACGTAGCAAAGACTTGTTCGTTATTTGGGTTAACTGGGTAGGTATTACTTTTGCTATAGCATAGCTCTATATTATTTGGCATCGTTTAATCCTTTAAAAAAATCAATCCTATTGAAGCTGCTATGAATCATTTGAGCTTCAGTCAATGAGCAATGAATATATCATCATTAAAAAAAAATGATGTATAATTGTTAACCTAATATAAGGTTTTAGCTATGAGCGATGCCGTTTCATTGGAATAAATGATATTTCTCCGTTCCAAGGTGTGCTATCAGAACAGCAATATTTTAATCGCCATTTTATAAACAATTGTTTTTTTGCACACCTGTTATAATTTGTTCACGATAAAAGGCCTCTTACTATCATTTATATCCTTCATTACTCATTTGATATATTTTAACGTTGAGGTTACTTTTATCTGTGCAGGTCATAATGATTAACTATTCTATTAAAAAATCAACAAGCGCTAACTAGTTTTGATTTGTTTCAGGTAACGTCACTCACCTGAAACGGAATATTTACACAATAGATAACCCCAATCGATTTCCTGCACTCAACTTCACTTTACCCGCAGCGGTAAATTCCATACAATCCCATGCAAATTGCTTAAGGCATGTTATCGGAGAACAAAATCATGAGTGAAGCTCGTCACGTTAACCTACTAATTTTAGGTTCTGGCCCTGCTGGCTATACCGCTGCTGTTTATGCTGCGCGTGCAAATTTAAATCCTGTGATGATCACAGGCATGCAGCAAGGTGGTCAATTAACCACTACGACTGAAGTAGAAAACTGGCCAGGCGATGCTGAAGACTTAACTGGTCCAGCATTAATGGAACGCATGCAAAAGCACGCTGAGAAGTTTGATACCGAAATTATTTTTGATCATATCAACGAAGTGACACTAACTGAGCGACCTTTCCGCTTAAAAGGTGACAACGGCGAGTTTACGTGTGATGCACTCATTATTGCTACTGGCGCATCGGCTAAATATTTAGGCCTCCCGTCTGAAGAAGCATTCATGGGCCGTGGTGTTTCTGCCTGCGCAACATGTGATGGTTTCTTCTATCGTAACCAAAAAGTTGCGGTGGTTGGTGGTGGTAACACTGCAGTTGAAGAAGCACTTTACTTAAGTAATATAGCTTCTGAAGTTCACTTAATTCACCGTCGTGACAGCTTCCGTTCAGAAAAAATTCTGATCAATCGCTTAATGGATAAAGTTGCGAACGGTAATATCATTTTACACCTAGACCAAACACTTGAAGAAGTGACGGGTAACGAGATGGGTGTAACCGGGCTTAAGAAGAAAAGCACTAAAGATGGTTCAGTGACCGATTTAGAAGTCGCTGGTGTGTTTATTGCGATTGGTCACAGCCCTAATACTGGTATTTTTGCTGGTCAATTAGAAATGAATCACGGTTACTTACAAGTAAACAGTGGTTTACAAGGCAATGCGACTCAAACTAGCATTGAAGGCGTATATGCTTGTGGCGACGTAATGGATCAACATTATCGTCAAGCTATTACTTCTGCCGGTACGGGTTGTATGGCTGCACTTGATGCTGAGCGTTATTTAGACGCTAAAAAGTAATCGACAGTATGTAATACAAAAAAAGAGCAGCTCAGGCTGCTCTTTTTTATTGCCTTAAAAAACATTACACTGCTTTTTGATAAAACACGGCTTCAGTATCACCTAATGGATCACGGTGAATACTTTTATGCTGAAACGTCATACCAAGTTTTTTCATAATCACAATTGAGGCAATATTTTCCTCTACTGCTATCGCACTCACATGAGTCACGTCATCAGGCTCACTGACAGCATCCATGACCGCTTTGGCAGCTTCTGTAGCATAGCCTTTACCCCAACAAATATGCTTAAACCGCCAACCTAACTCTAAGTTATGCGGTTGTGCTTGGGTAAAAAAGTGCATCGGTCTGACTAATACCCAGCCTAAATACTCGCCGCTTAACCCGTGTTGGTCATTGGCGTAACAATCGAGCGCATGGACTTTCCATAATCCCCAACCTTTTGGCGGATTTAAATATTGAGCCAATCTAGGTAACATGATCGTATCTATCTGATGCTGAGTGGTTTTATTGCCGCCATTAAGAAAGTGCATGACTCGTTCATCTTGGTCTAGTTCAAATAATAGTGCGCTGTCATTAAGAGTCATTAATGACAGTTGTAATCTAGAGGTGTTTTCAATCTGCACAATATCTGTTCCCTAAAGGTTTTATGTCATGAGATCACATGCAAGTAGTTGACACACAAGTTTACACAATGAAACAACAAACACTAAACATATCGATTAACATATACAGTAGAAAAAAGACTATTGGTGGTATGAAATGAACTTACTGCAAAAATATCGGATTATAAAAAGGAAGCATTGTGGCTACTAAAAAACAAATAATATTACCCATCATAGTATTAGGTATTGGAATAGCCGGTTTAGTTGGCATTGCTGCACTAAAAAAACCGCCTGAAGAAAAGCCTGAAGTTGATACCACCCCTTTAGTGTCTGTTCAAGCACTTGAATATAAACCGATGACTTTTTCTGTCAGTTCATACGGTGTTGTCGCGGCAAAATACGACACCGAACTCGTCGCACAAGTCAGTGGTGAAATTATTTATTTAGCCGATAAATTCGTCAAAGGTGGCTTTGTTAAAAAAGGTGATGTTTTAGCTAAAATTGATCCCAGTGACTATGAAGCTGGATTATTAGATGCTCAAGCAAACATAGCCTCGTCTAAAGCCAACATGGTACAAGAACGAGCCAATGCCGAAGTTGCCTTACGTGAATGGGCCGAAATAACCAGCAGTAAGCCAACTGATCTTAGTTTGCGCAAGCCGCAATTAGCACAAGAATTAGCCAAGCTAAAAAGTGCTGAAGCGGGTTTATTACGTGCACAGCGCGATTTAGAGCGGACTGTTATCCGCGCGCCGTATGATGCACTTATATCCAGCCGTGAAATCGGTTTAGGCGCATACGTCACCACTGGCAGCAAAATTGGTCATGTTTACAATACTGATACAGCAGAAATTCGCTTACCGCTAGCCGATAAAGAAATGCAGTATTTGGATAAAAAAGGCACTCATGCTGAAGTACGATTAGCGGGAAACTTTGCCGGAAGCAAACAAGAGTGGATAGGAAAAATTGTTCGCAGTGAAGGCGTGGTAGACAGCAAAAGCCGGATGACATACCTGGTTGCCGAAATAGACGATCCATACGGACTCAATAGCGATAAAAATGAATTACGATTTGGCACCTATGTTACCGCCTATGTTGAAGGCAGTAATGCCGGTAATGTGGCCATTATTCCGCGTCATTTGATTGTAAATGGTTTAGTTGCTGTGATGGATAGCGACAAAACCTTACGCTATAAACCTGTTAACATTATTCGCCAAGAAGGCGCGAATGTCGTGATTTCCGAAGGTCTTGAATCAGGAATGCAAGTAATAACATCAGCGCTTGATTATCCGTTAGAAGGTATGCAACTTGCTCTGCCTGAAGATAAAATCTTACAAGATGAGTCAGTAGAAACAGAACAAACTGAACTTGCGATGGAAGGTAAATAAACATCATGGACGATACTAACAAAGGAATTATCGCCTGGTTTGCCCGCAATAGCGTTGCGGCAAACTTGTTGATGATCATTATCATACTCGGTGGTCTGTTGACCGCTAATACAATCCGTAAACAGTTCTTCCCTGCCGTTGAAGTTAACTGGATTCAATTTAGCGCCGTGTATCCAGGTACTGCACCACAAGAAGTGGAAGAAGGCATTACCATTAAGATTGAACAAGCCTTAGAAAGCGTTCAAGGCTTAAAAAGGGTTATTACCTATTCGAATCGTAATATAGCGCAGGGATATTTTCAGGTTGAAGACTCATATGATCCACAAGTCGTACTTGAAGAGGTTAAGTCTGAAATTGACTCCATCTCAACCTTTCCAGGCGGCATGGAGCCCCCAAAAGTTGAACGGATTAAGTTTCGCCAAGAAGTAATGTATTTAAGCCTTTATGGTGACTTAAACCAAAAGCAACTCAAAGATTTAGGCGAGCGCATTAATGATGAAATCATGCAATTGCCTGGGGTCAACATTAGCGAATATTATAGCGGCTTAAGTTATGAAATTGGTATTGAAGTCAGTAAAGACCGTTTACGTGAGTTTGGGATAACGTTTAATGATGTGGCTGAGGCTGTTCGTGGCTATTCACGCAATATGTCTGCAGGCCAAATCAAAGCAGAAAATGGTTACATCAATTTACGCGTTCAGAATCAAGCCTATGTGGGTTACGAGTTTGAACAGCTGCCTTTATTGACACTAGATGATGGTACCAAAATCTTATTGGGTGATATTGCCACCGTAAATGATGGCTTTGAAGAAGGTATTCAATACTCTAAATTTAATGGTAAAAATTCAGTTACCTTTTTCATTGGCGCGGGTAAAAATCAAAGTATTACTGATGTGGCAGATACCATTAATAGCTTTGTCGATAAACAGCAAAAAATATTACCACAAGGTGTCAAACTTGAACCTTGGGTAGACATGACTTACTACTTGGATGGCCGTTTACAACTGATGCTCGACAGCATGAAAAGTGGTGCGATATTAGTGTTTATCATGCTGGCTTTGTTCTTGCGAGTTCGATTGGCTTTTTGGGTGATGATGGGACTGCCTGTATGTTTCCTCGGTACCCTATTGTTTATGCCAATGGCATTTATTGATGTGACCATTAACGTTATCAGCTTGTTCGCCTTTATCTTAGTGCTGGGGATCGTGGTCGACGATGCCATTGTGATGGGCGAAAGTGCTCACAGTGAGTCAGAAGAACACGGCCAAAGTATTGACAGCGTTATCCGTGGCGTTAAAAAAGTCGCTATGCCAGCTACATTCGGGGTACTGACCACGATTGCCGCTTTCCTACCGATAACCATGGACGATGGCCCATCATCAGCATTTGGGCAAGCAATCGGTTTTATCGTTATTTTATGTTTATTATTTTCATTAATAGAATCTAAATTGATTTTGCCTGCGCATTTGGCGCACATGAAAAAACCAACCATTGTTAAACCTGGTTCAAAAAATCCATTAGATTGGTTACGTAATGGGGTTAATTTTGTTCAAGGTAAAATTGATCGCGGTTTAACGAAATTTATTAAGTCTATCTATCGCCCTTCCCTTGAATTAGCGGTTGAGTATCGTTACGCGGTCATCATGTTGTTTATTAGCTTGATCTTAGTATGTGTTGGGCTCTATATGGGCGGTTTGGTTCGTTTTATCGGTCAACCAAAAATTCCACACGACTTTCCTCGAGTCACCGTTGAAATGAACGTTGATGCATCAGAAAAATCGACGCTCGCGGCCGCACTGGCCATAGAGCAGACATTATATGATGTTGATAAAAAGATTGAGCAGCAATATGGCCAGAAAATGATTTCTGACATGCAGGTCGATCTTAAAGGGCAAACAACGGCTGAAGTGATGACTAAATTGGTCGATCCATCACTCAGACCAATGGATACCTTTGCTTTAGCAGACTTATGGCGCAAAGCAATGCCACAAATTCCTGGGGTTAAATCGTTTAGCGTTCAAGACAGTTTAATGGGTGGCGGTCGTGAAGACGGTGACATTAGCTTTAGGCTTGAAGGTAAAGATGAAAGTCAGTTGGTTGCAGCGTCATTAGCTCTAAAAGCCAAGCTAAATTCACTTAAAGGCGTCAGCGACGTAAACGACAGCCGCCAGTCAAGTGCTAAAGAAGTGCAGTTCCAATTAAAGCCATTGGCCAATGCATTGGGCTTAACCTTAGCCAATATCGCCTCACAGGTGGGTAATAGTTTTTACGGTCTTGAAGCACAACGTATCATTCGTAATGGCGAAGAAATCAAAGTGATGCTGCGCTACCCTGAAGAGCAGCGTAACTCAATTGCATTGGTACAAGATGTGATGATTAACACCCCACAAGGTGCAGAGTTACCCTTATCTGAAGTTGCGGAAATCAAGGTCGTGCAAGGCGTAAACAGTATCCGCCGCGAAAATGGTAACCGAACCATTAACGTGTGGGCCAATGTAGATGCAGATCAAACTGAACCGTTTAAATTGGCTAAAGATATCCGTGATAACTTTATGCCAGAGTTGCTGATTAAGTATCCACGCGTCCACAGTGAAGTATCTGGCAGTATTCAAGAGCAATTAGACAGCGCAGATACACAAATGCGTGACTTTATTTTATCGCTATTGCTGATTTATAGTTTGTTGGCTATTCCACTGCGCTCATATATTCAACCTATTATGATTATGTCGGTGATTCCGTTTGGGGTTATCGGTTCCGTAATGGGACACATCATTTTAGGCATCGATTTAAGTGTGCTATCGATGTTTGGTATTATTGCCGCTGCTGGTGTTGTGGTGAATGACTCACTAGTGATGGTGGATTATGTCAATAACTCCCGCAAAGCGGGTGTGCCGATGAAACAAGCCGTGCTCAATGCAGGTTGCCGACGCTTTAGAGCTATCATGCTAACCTCATTGACAACATTCATTGGTCTAGTGCCGATTATGGCTGAGACCAGTATGCAAGCTCAAATGGTGATCCCAATGGCTGTTTCATTAGCGTTTGGGGTGTTGTTTGCGACTGTGGTGACCTTATGTCTCATTCCATGTTTGTATATTGCTATTGAAGACGGTAAAGCATTGATCCGCAAGGTCATCAATATTTACGTCCCAGCTCATTCGTCTACGATATCTGTAACCGAACAGCATTAAAGCAGCAATAATAACGACAATAACACCGACATTGACTAAGGGCCTAAATGGCCCTTTTTTATTGCATTTTTATGACCGAGACAATGCTCTGAAATCGAGTCTATCGATGGTTTTTTTTGATGAGATAATTGATTACCAATGATTAAGTGAGTAATTGGTTTTATTCATAAAATGGCCCGTCTGTTAAAATAATCTCTTTATCGTTATTCGATAAAATATTATGCTAATCTAGTGTTAACAACCGTGTTTATTGCCAGCCAGCTAAGGTCACATTTTATGAGTCAACGCAGCATTAATGCACTCTTTAAACCCACTTCGGTGGCAGTCATTGGCGCATCTAACGGCAATAAGCGTGCAGGTAAAGCAATCATGAAAAACCTGCTATCAGGCGGTTTTTCTGGGCCAATAATGCCTGTCACACCCAAATATACCGCAGTAATGGGTGTATTGGCGTACCCCAATATTGAAGCATTACCGATCAAACCTGATTTAGCCATTATTTGCACCAACGCCTTAAGAGTGCCCAGTATTGTTGAACGTTTGGCTCAATTTGGCTGTAAAGTTGCGATTATTATGGCCTCTGGCATGGCATCGCAAACTGACGAGCAAGGTAATAATTTACTTGAACTCACCAAACAATATGCTAAACGATACGGAATGCGCTTATTAGGCCCCAATAGTCTGGGAATGATTTTACCGCCTATTGGACTCAATGCCAGTTTAGCGCACGCAGGAGCCAACGTAGGCAAAATTGCATTTGTGTCGCAATCAGCAGCCATTTGCACCACGGTACTCGATTGGGCCAACAACAAAGGTATTGGCTTTTCGTCGTTTATTTCACTCGGTGATGCCACCGATATCGACTTTGATGAATTACTCGATTATTTAGGCCGCGACAGTAAAACCAGCGCTATCATGCTGTATATCGATTCCATTAACGAAAAACGTCACTTTTTATCTGCCGCTCGCGCTGCCTCACGCAATAAACCCATCTTTGTGATTAAATCCGGTCGCAGCCGTGAAGGTGTGCAAGCCGCAATGCTCCATACTGGTGGTATTGGTGGCAACGATGCCGTTTATGAAGCCGCTTTTAGACGTGCCGGTATGTTAAGAGTAAATGATTTAATTGAATTATTTGCTGCGGTAGAAAGCCTTGCTCATTCGACCCCATTAAAAGGTGAACGATTAGTCATTATGAGTAATGGCGGCGGCCCTGCTGTATTGGCCGCGGATGAGTTGATTATTAAAGGTGGCAAACTGGCACAATTGTCAGAAAAAACCGTCGCTGAACTGAATGCTATTTTACCCAATACTTGGTCACAACAAAATCCTATCGACATGATTGGTGATTCAGACAGCCAACGCTATGCAGATACATTAAAAGTACTTATGAGCAGTAACGATACTGACACTATTTTGGTGCTACATTCACCATCGGTATTAGGTGAAAGTGTTGATATTGCTAACAGTATTATCGACACCATCAATCAACACCCTAACCGCAATAGAATCAATATGCTCACCAATTGGAGCGGTGAAGACTCAGCTTATTTGGCCCGTAAACGGTTTACCAAAGCTGGCATTCCGACCTATCGAACCCCTGAAGGTGCCGTAAGAGCATTTATGCACATGGTCGAATACCGTCGTAACCAAAAGCTACTCCAAGAAGTACCGCAGTCGATACCTGATAATATTCCGACTGACAGCAAAGCGGCACGACTATTATTACAACGCGCTTTGGATAATGGTCAAACAGTGGTTGAAACCCATCAAGCCGTTGATATTTTACGTGCTTACGGACTCAATACCATTGAAACTCGATTTGTAAAAGATGTTGATGAAGCGGTTAATGTCGCCAACCAGGTCGGTTATCCTGTGGCGTTAAAAGTGCAATCACCAGACTTGTTGTATAAATCTGATGTGCACGGTGTAGTGCTAAATTTAGCCTCTGATGAAGATGTCAGTCACGCCGCCCACTCTATTATTGACCGGGTGCATCAAACTAATCCTTCAGCCAAAATTGACGGATTAATTATTCAAAAAATGGCATTAACCGCAGGAGCACAAGAAATTAGGGTGTCGGTAATTAATGACCCTGTATTTGGTCCGGCAATTTGTTTAGGTGAAGGAGGATCCGAATGGGACCCAACACGCGACGCTGCGGTTGCACTGCCACCGTTAAACATGGCACTGGCTCGTTATATGGTGATTCAAGCACTTAAAACCCATAAGCTGCGAGACCGTCATTTGCCACTCGGCCTAGACATGAATGCTTTATGCGTGATGCTGACTCAAATATCTCACTTAATTATTGATTGTCCTGAAATTGCCGAAGTAGACATTAATCCTGTTTTGGCCGCGGGTGAGAAAATCACCTTGTTAGATGTCAATATGCGGCTTCATGCCACCCCGCAAGACAACATTAACCGTTTAGCGATTTTGCCCTATCCAAAAGAATTAGAACAAACTACCACGTTAAAAAATGGTCTTGAGATAATGTTACGGCCTATTTTGCCAGAAGATGAGCCTAAACACTTAGATTTTGATAATTCGTTAAGTGATGAAGACAGATACAAGCGCTATTTTGGAGTGCGATCACGCATGACCCATGAAGAAATGGCAGTATTAACGCAAATTGATTATTCGCGTGAGATGGCATTTATTGCGACGACAATGACAGAGGATGGTGAAGAGCTAACATTAGGGGCTGTAAGAGCGTCTATCGACCCAGATAATACCGAAGCCGAGTTTGCTATGGCGGTTCGCAGTAATTATCAAGGGATTGGCTTAGGCAAGTTACTACTGGAAAAACTGATTGCTTACTATAAAACCAACAATACACTTTATTTAACGGGCTTTACCATGTTTGAAAACCGCAGTATGGCCAACCTCGCCAAGTCACTTGGGTTTACGGTATCATTTGATATGGAAGAACATTTAATAAAGATGCACATGGATTTACAACCTAAAGCGCAATAACATTTTGGTTGTGTTAAATGTAATCAACAGCAGATAAACATAAGCCCACATGGATCAACCGCTAAAAAGTTGATTCGTTGTGGGCTTAACGTTTTTAAATCAAACATTGGTTACCGAAACATTGGTTACTGCAAACAAGCAAATTAAAAGAGCATCACACCGTAAAACCACCGATTAATGTTAACCAAATTTGACGCAATTTTTGCCGGCAGCTTTTGCAATATAAAGTTGTTCGTCAGCCCGCGATAATAAGGTATCTACATCATCACCCGTTTGAATAGTGGCCACTCCAATAGAAACGGTAATATGCCCCAGGTTTTGTTTCTTTTCTTTACCGATAGAAAGCTGTTTTAGTGTAATTCTTTCACGTATTTTTTCCGCCACGTTAACGGCATCAATAAGCTTGGCATTGGGTAACATTACCACAAACTCTTCACCACCATAGCGAGCAACCAAATCATCACCTTTAACGGTATTTTTCATGGCTAAAGCCACATAAGCCAGCACTTTATCGCCAATTAAGTGGCCAAAAGTATCATTAAACATCTTAAAATTATCAATATCAATCATCAACAAACTGCATACCGTTTGAGTGTCGACAAACTTGGTGACCTGCTCTGTAGCAAACAACTCATAAGAGCGGCGGTTCTTTAACGATGTAAGTTCATCCGTCATAGCCACTTTACTCAAATTTTCCATTTCGTCTTTAAGGTTAGCAACTTCTTCAGATAATGACTCGAGGCTCGCAGACATTTGGCGATTATTAGCAATGACTTGATCAACTTCGGCGACAATGGAACCAACGATAAAATTGAGCTCATCAGCATTAGGATTTGTTTGCAGCTTTTCGCCAAATTGATTGAGGTTAGATGAAAAAGATTCCGTGCCAACATTTAACTGCTCAATCTTATTAAGTAAGCTGTTAATCAGAATTTGAGTTTCGATTTGGACGTTTTCAATAATTTCTGGTGATTGTTCTTCAATAAATCGATTGTATAAACCTAAATTAACTTCGGGAGTAAATTGAACACCATTAGCAATTAAACCGTCAATTGCGCGTTTTAAATTAAGGTTACTCTCAGCAAAATAATCAAACCAAATAGCATAGTTTTCTGGCGTGACAGGAATAGCTAAGTCTGCCATTTTAGGTAACGCTAAATGCAGTATATGCGAGGTTTGTTCAAGATTTTGGGTATTATGCATCGAAGGCGATACCTTATTAATAAATACAATGTGTCAAAGGTTATCAGTATGTTATGTCATACTTATGAACTAAACTCAATTATTGATGTTGTCCAATAAACAAGCATAAATAAAAAATAATCATTTTAACCCTTTTCATGCCAAGCAGCGTTTACACTAACTAACTCATACCACTCTGACGAAAGAGCGAGTAAATAAGGTTAAGCTGGATTGTTTGATGCCAAACCTGCTATGAATTATATGCACAAGGCAATTGGTAGGTAAAAGACGATTTGGCCTCTTTTTCTGGGATTAATTGTGAGAAGTACACACTATACCTTAGCGTTTGTGTGTACATACGGACAATACAATGCCGTTTTATGCGAGATGGTATTACATGCATTTTAAAAGGACAGAATATGAAACGAATCAGTGTTACAGATACCATAAAATTCGTGATGACGGTTACGGTCATCTGTGCCGGTGTCATCTCGTTTGGATCGCGAGCTACCAGTCCCGTTGACAATCATTATCTGAACACCCTGAAAATTAACACTACGGTTATGGATGTCAGTCAATATCAGCCGCAACGAGCCAGTAAAATGTATCCAGCCCCCACTGAGGGCATGGTACAACATGTACTGACCTTGCCTGAACTGAAAAATGAGCAAGATTACATGTTTGAAGTGCAAATAGGTCAAAATCAAATCGTCGATTGTAATAAGACCAAGCTCATCGGTGACATTGACAAAGTATCATTAGCCGGCTGGGGATATGTCTATTACCTAGTCGAAAAAGTGATGCAAGGTCCGACAACCAAAATGATGTGCACTAACGCTAAATCAGCTGAGTTTATCGTGCTTAATGAAGCACTGACATTACGCTATGACAGCCGTCAACCTAAAGTGTTTTATTTACCAGAAGGCACCGACTTACGATATAGGGTGTGGAAAACTGCGAGCGAGTTTGTGTTTAGTGGCCAATAATGATTAGACACAAAGAGTTTATCTTTATTCTCGGGCTACCTTGTCAATCTGTTGACGATTTATGGGTATTTGATTTGGGTTAGTTGAACCCTGCCTAACGGCCAATGTGGGTGCTGTGACAAGCGCAATGACATTAGTCGAGCAGATTGATGCGGGAGATGATACTACACTTGTACAATGGCTAAGCGACGATATTGCCATGCTTGGAAACGTGATATGAAAATAGCACATCAATTGTTGAATCACATTGAGAAAAGCTCAAATGATCCACTCTTAATACTCAGCACACCGAGACAATCGTGTGCTGAGCTTAATCGATTAGATTTAGTAACGGCGAACCCTTACCACTTGCATTATTTCAATTTCAAATCCACCCACGACTTCTTTTGCCGGGTAGTAAATTAAATTGACTTTATGATCTAACAAACTCTTGAAACGCTGAGGTCGCTTGTATTTAAATGGCACATCGCAATCTTTAATCATTAACGTTTGAACCACCCATTCTCCAACTTGCCGTTGAATATGGGACACCACCGTCACGCCTTCACTTTGTATTAACTCACCGTGTCGCTCTAACAGTATTTTAGGAACCGGTTTCATGAATTTACCTTCTTAACAGTATCCAGAATATCTTGATATCGATAAGCACTAAAACGTCCAAAGCCATCTAGTTGTTTAACTTTCAAACGACTAAACATTGGCATTATCATACCAGCAAGAAATTTAGCCTGCGTGGCAATGGTTGGAGTGGGTAACGATTTTGCTCGAGCCACTAAAATTAACGGTTCAAGCAATGTTGTCACTGTGGCCGAGTCTGGTAACGGAGCCACAGCCTGTTTGGATAAGACGGCAATTTGCCCACGACAAACGCTGCAGTGACCACATACTTGTGGCACCGAGTGGTCATCAAAATAGTGAGCTAAATTTGCACTTAAACAACGATCAAGTTCAAAAAAATCGACTAGCTTACCAATCCGCACAATCTCTTTATGTTCATTCTCACTAAAATATTGACTGAGTTGCTGGGTCAATTGTTGTAATTGCTGCGGTGTCGCTAATGCCTGCTGTTGTACATCATACACTTGAGTGATTTTTTTTGTCTCAAGAATTATCAAATTCTGTTCAGCTAAATAGTCTAATGCCGCAACAACTCGTTGTCGTTCACAACCATGTTGTTGATATAAACTGTCAAAATCCAGTTGTCCCCACACCTTTTTAAACTGCGTATGGGCAAATACCTGACTCAAGAATTGCTGGCGCTGATCGTTAAACCGACTGAGGATGGCTTGCTGGTCTTCCACAAACCGATATTTAAATTCAGCAAAATAAGCATAGCTTGGGCGGATCACGCCTAAAAGCTCTAACTGCACAAATAATGTTTTCAACGGCAATGAACGAATATTACATGCTGTGGACAATGGCGTTTCTTGTACTTCCCAGCGACCACTTTCGGTTTCAGCTGCAATAATGCCTAATAATTGACCTATACTATCGGCTTCAGGTGTATCACCGTAAACAAAATTTTCAACAGTATTTAATCCATCTAAATTTGCTAACGTCACACAATGGGCTAGCAAACCATCACGCCCTGCTCGACCGATTTCTTGGCTGTAATTTTCAATCGACTTAGGTAAATCAAAATGGATAACAAATCGAATATCTGATTTATCAATGCCCATACCAAAAGCAATAGTCGCCACTATCACTTGAATGTGGTTCTGCATAAATTGTTGTTGAATATGTTGTCGAACAGTTTGATCCATACCTGCATGGTACGCAGCAGCATTGATCCCTTGACTGATTAAGTGCGCAGCAACGTCCTCAGCGGTCTTCTGTAGGGTTACATATACTACGCCAGGACCTTGATAGTTTTTAACGGTATACGCGAGCTGAGTGAGCTTTTGTTGCTGATTAACCGCGACAACAGACAAATCTAAATTCGGCCGATAAAAACCGGTTTGCACCACCTGCTCTGGTATCAAACCAAAACGTTTAGCCATATCCAATTTTACTTGCTCAGTTGCCGTCGCTGTTAATAACAAACTTTGAGGGATTGAAAATTCTTGGCAATATTGAGGGATTTTTAAGTAATCAGGCCTGAAATTGTGTCCCCATTCTGAAATACAATGCGCTTCATCAACCACCAGCAACGAAATAGGGATTGACTTAAGAAATTGCCTAAAACGCTCATTTTTAAAACGCTCAACTGACACCATCAAAATTCGTGTACGTTGATCTCGTACATCGCGCATCACTTGTTGCGTTTGTTCATAAGTTAAACTTGAATCAATACTGGCGGCGGCGATGCCTTTACTGGCTAAAAATGCCAGTTGATCTTTCATTAAAGCCAGCAAAGGCGAAATAACTAAGGTTAGGTTGGGTAACTGTTGGGCACAAAACTGATAACACAAGGACTTACCTGAACCGGTAGGAAATATAGCTAACGCAGAATGACCGGCCAAAATGGTTTCAATAACGGCTTGTTGGCCTTCTCTGAACTCAGTAAAACCAAATTGTTGCTGCAACAATTGGTGTAGCGTCTGTTGATCGAAAAATGTTGGAGCGACGTCAGAAGTTGCTGCGTCACTATATGCTGAGGGAGTCATATAAAATCCTGTTATTAACCCCAAACAACATAGGATTATACGATAATTGATAAAACGGTAAGCCTTAGCACTATGGGGAGAGTTAAAGTACAGGCTAAAGTGCTATGAAAGGAATCTAAAACACATGAGCTACATTTACCGTTTACGGGCAATATATTGATTAATTAATTGGGTCAATTTATCTTCAAAACGCTCTTCTATGTCATCAAGGTCTTGATCAAACGAGCTAATAAACTTAACCGCTTTATCACGAGACAACACCTTACCTGCAAGGCTGTATTGAATTTCTATTAAGCTTTTGTCTAAGCGAGGCGCAAGAAACCAATGACACACATCAGCATTTAAGTTTACTAATGCTCGCTCGGCCACCTGGCAAAAAGTGTTGATATGCTCAGCACCATCTGGTCCCAAACAACCGGGTTCAAGACGACACAAAACAACTAATTTTTTAGTATTTATCTCTCTAGCACTGTTTATCAACTCTTCCATAATGTGTACGAAACGATCCTTAATAAAATCCTGCAGATTAGAATGTTGCTTAGGTAAAATTGATAACCTAATAGCGATAACTAACACCATTAACGTTCAGTTAGCATCACGTAATTTAACACAATATGCAACCGTTTGGCGCCGATTAAGCTATTTTTTACCGCCCTCATGACTAGCCTGTAATGCATGTTTAAAAGCATCAATAAACTCAGAAATTGGCGTTAAGGTTTCTTTTGCCCGACGGTTACGCCCAAGCAAGGAAGATTCTACGAATAAATCAAACCAAGTCGATAATGCTACACCATTTTGAGGCTCTTGAGCTGCGGTTAATGCCATTGCCGCGACTTCTGCTGTGCCCAGTTGAAAATCATGGCTGCCTTTACGCAGAGCGTAGGTTGCTAAGGTTTCAGGTGCAAATGAAAGCACTGGCATTTGTTGTAAATACGGGCTTTTACGATACATTTTAATGGCTTCACGCCAACTGCCATCAAGCATAACTAACAAAGGTATTTTGGTTATGCCCTGCTCAGTCGTCAACGAAGTGGCCGTTATTTGCTCAACGACGGCTTGATCGTTCTCAATATATTGTTGTGGGAAGACTAAAAATGGTTGATAAGTTGGATTAGACAATAAAGCCAACATTGCAGTATCGGTCTCGGTTCGAGTCCACAAAAACGCATGGGTATCAGGAATTAAGTCGGCAATCAGCCTACCACTATTGGTTGGTTTTAATACTTCATCGTTATACATAATCAACATAAAGCTGGTGTTGGTATTCAAGTATTGACGATGTTTACATGTGCAAAATAATTCACCCAAGAGACACAAATTACATCTAATAAGTTTCTTTCCTCGCGCGCCAAAGGGCTTTGTCGACAAGGATTTTCGATACTCATGCAAACGGTGAACCGCATGAATTGGCGCTTTAGTGGGTTTAGTCGGTAATTCTGACATTCTGCAACTCTAAGATGAAAAAAATTCATCACCAATGCTGGTGATGAACTGATAAACGCATTATGAGGAAATTATAGAATACGGCGTAATAAAAAGTCTGCTTTTAAACGGCGAATTCGATTCATTATTTTCTTCACCGGTTTAGGGTATTTCTGCAAAGTATCGATTTGGCTATAATGAAATAATCGCTCAGTGTGTAGCAAGATATATTGCTGCTCTTGAATAAACGACTCTTTCCAAGATCCTGACTCATCATGCAATAATAAGCCATTTTCTAAATCCAATGCCCACGCGCGTGGGTTTAGGTTCGAACCCGTTATCAGATGCTTTCGATTATCGGCACTGATGCCCTTCAAATGAAAACTGTTAATACCATCTTTCCATAAATGAATATTCAGTTGTCCGTTCTCAATAGCCCATTGCTGGTTTTTGGCAAATTTACGCAGTGATTGCTCGTACATGTACGGCAACGCACCAATCGTTGAAAAATCTTGATCCGGCGGAATGTAGAAGTCATTCGCCGTTTTGTCACCAACGACAATATCTATTTTTTTGCCATCACGCAGATGTCTTGCTAATGCACGAGTTAAAATCGTTGGCGGGTTGAAATAAGGCGTACAAATAAACAACTCTTTAGTTGATTCATCGACTAACTTAACAATAGTGTCATTTAATCCGTTGTTTTTTCTGCCTAAACCGATCAATGGCGTAACACGGTTACCCACTGTGGTAGAGGTATACTGATAACGGGCCTGAGATAGACGATGTTTAAAACTTTTTACATCGTTCTTTTCAGGGTTATCTTCATTGTCTGCAGCTTGACTTAATACACTTACGGCAGGATCGCTAACGATATTCTGCTTTATCATGTCACGCATACTGCGAGCCAGCTCAGGACAATCGATAACATGGTATCTATCGAAACGGTATTTTTCTTGCTGTTGTAAATAAATGTTGTTAATGCTCGCGCCACTGTAAATAACAGTGTCGTCGATGATAAAGCCTTTAAGATGCAGTACACCCATAAATTCGCGAGACTTCACCGGCACACCGACAATATCAAACGGATGCGTTGCTTGGTCCATTAATTGACGATATAAAATATAATTACCACTGTCGCCCTTTTGACCTATTAGGCCTCGGCGTGCACGATGATAATCCACTAACACTTTGATATCTAATTGTGGGTTTTGGTTCTTTGCGTCTAATAACGCCTGCAATACCTCACGGCCAGCTTCATCATCTTCAACATATAATGCTGCGATGTAAATTGAAGATGTTGCCGATGCAATTTTAGTTAGTAAGGCTTGCTTAAAATCTTTTGGCTTAAGCAACCAAGACACAGCATCTGCATTTAGGGCAATACCACCTAGCTTATCCAGCAAGGCATCCTCCTTAAAATGGGTGACCATTACCATAATCAGTAATGGGATCAAATTTAAAAAACATCACAGCGATATATTGTAATTGTAAGTACGCTGTTCATCTGTTTAGCAAGTAATACATGCCATGCTTACAGATTAATTGAGGGTATAAGTGACTTCAGAATAAGTAACGTCAACCTCAATTGATGATGTTTCTTTTAACGCAATATCGATAGAGCTAACGAGATAACCTTTACAATAATAAATATCATTGCTGAATGGTCTATCGTGGTCTGTCTATCCGCTCTAATCAACTTATATCACACCACAATATGCTGCAAAATAGAACTATTGCAGCTCTGAGGCATCTAATTCTGAAGATTAGTGAGCTTGGCGTTCTGTTAAGCTGATAGAAATTACCGACTAACAAGGTGATGAGCAAGATTTTTCTTACTTAGCTGCGGTTTTAGTACGCTTTTTTGTTGATAATTTGCGTAATAAAGCGAGATTGCTTGCTAACTAGTCAACTAAAGCGTCAATGATAATGAGTTAAACATTAATTCTAATTATCATAAATGAGGAAATATAACCAAAAAACATCAAATGCATATCAGCTAAGGATATCATCAGCTAACATAACCTATCGTTACTGAACTCTCACAATAGGCTTTTATGAATTCCTTTCTTTTTTGTCTCCCCCAGCCTCGTTTCTTTTATGAACAACCCTCTTTGCGGTTCACTCAAGCCTTATGTCTGCTAGGAGCATTGATTACCACAAGCCTGTTGAATGTTGCAATCGCAGCAGAAACACCCGACCAAGTAGCACTCAGTCAGCCACAAACAATTCATAGTGATAGTACTAACCAGCAACCTGCAGCATTGTATCTTGATAATATGCTCCAGTTACTAAAACCAACACATTCACAGCTCGGCATCACAGTATGGGACATGACGACTCAACAAACAGTATTTGAGTACAACAACCAATCGTTAATGCAACCTGCCAGTGTTCAAAAACTGTTAACCGCATTGGCTGCAACTAAACAACTCGGTAAAGACTTTACCTATCAAACCCGTTTAACTACGTTAGCAGAGCAACCTTTAGATAAAAGCCAAATTGATAATGGCATATATTCTGGCGACATTTACATAGAATTTAGTGGCGACCCAACCTTAAAATATCAAGATTTGCGACAGTTACTCGCCTCTTTAAGTCTGCTAGGTATCACTGAACTGACGGGCAATATTGTATTAACCAGTGAGCAAGATAGCCAACTGCAGGCACCTGGCTGGGTATGGGATGATTTAGGGATTTGCTACGCAGCGCCAATATCGCCTTTCATCATTGATAAAAATTGTGTCTATGGTCGATTAGCAACAACTGGCTACAATAAAGTGGCCAACATCACCATGATGGGAAACCGACCCATTGAAATCACCAATGATGCTTATTTTGTCACCCCAATCATCAACCGATCTGTTGCTAAGCCCACAGTGAAGACATTAACCGATGCGGTTGTTCTTCCTGCATATCTAACAGAATCAGTACCACAGTGTCAGTTAACGTTAAGCCGTTTCGATAATAATCGCTATCATCTTAGTGGCTGCCATGTCGGCGCTAAATCATTGCCTTTGGCAATAGCCATTACCGAACCACAACTGTACGCGCAACAGATTGTAGCCAAACAATTGGCTTCTTTAGGCATTGTGCATCAGCAACCCATTACAGCACAAAAAATGAAAACAGAACCGCAGTTTATGGCTCAAAGACAAGTGATCGCTAGCCACCAATCTGCAGCATTGCCTAAATTGCTCGAAACCATGTTGCTTAAATCAGATAATTTAATTGCCGACAGTTTATTAAAAAAATTGGGTGAGGTTTATTATCAAGCACCCAGTGATTTTGCCCGAAGTGGCCAAGCATTAAAAACCATTCTGTATTCTATTGGCATCGATTTATCAAATGCAAACATCGCCGATGGCTCTGGTTTGTCGCGCTATAACTTACTCACACCTGAGCACGTATTAAGTGTACTCACCACCCTATACCAACAACCTGAGTACCACTTTTTACTCGAGTTGTTACCAGAATCTGGTGTTAGTGGCACTTTACGCTATAAACGCTATTTCAATAAATCACCGTTGAAAAACCATGTGTTTGCTAAAACAGGCAGTATGTTGGGCATTGCAAACCTAGCTGGCAGAGTGAATGTCAGTAATGGTCATGATTATTTATTTGTTTTATTTGAAAATGGGTTAAGTCCACAGATTAAAAAACAACAAAAAGCGCCTTTTTCGGCGGTGTTTTTGCAAACCATGATGGATGTCCCAAGATAACCAGTACGAGAGATAGCCTGGACTCGAGAGAACATCACCATAGCCACCACATTTTGCTAAAACTGTGGCGGCTATCTTCTGTTTAATCTAAAAATAATGATTCTGGCCATCTGCATCGACGACCTGAGTAAAAATGCCACTATAAACATCAATAAAGTAACAATTAACGTAAAATCATCATTATATCGACACATTTTTCCTTTCAGCACTAGCGCATATTTCAACTTGCTATAACATTGTTAGCCGTAACCTTAAGATATGAATATTTTATCGTGTGGAGATAATATGGATAAGCAAGTCAGTTCGCGTGGCACCAAAGAAAAAGCCCTTCGTTTAAATCTAGACGAAAAAAAGTACGGCACCATTGTTGAAATTGGTGCAGGACAAGAAGTCGCACGTAACTTTTTTGTGGCTGGCGCTGCTGCGGGTACGATAGCGAAAACCATGTCGGCCTACGATATGAAATTTTCAGATGCCATCTATGGTGTCCAAGAAGATGGCCGTTATGTCAGTAAAGCTCGTGTGCTAGCGATGATGGAGCAAGAGTTTGATTTAGTGGTCGATCGTGTTGGAGCCATTCGCTCTAAGTCTTCACGATATTTTACCTATGCAGCTACTGTCTCAGCCAAGAGCTTTAATCGTAAAAACGAATGCCATGCATGGTGCGGGGTGCGTATTCAAATGTACCCTGGTGCTGAGCCGTCTAATATTATTGTCCATGTACGCATGTTTGATGACAGCGCTGAAGCACAACAACAAGCGCTGGGTATTTTAGGTGTAAACCTTATTTACGCCAGCTATTATTATTTTGAAGATCCAAAAATGATTATCGATTCGTTAACCGACAGCCTAAAAGCCAATCGGATTGAAATTGATTGTATCGACTTTCAAGGTCCCTACTTTGAAGATGTCGACAATCAAGCCAAGAATATTCATCTTATTCGCAGCTGGAAAACTCGCGCGATTATGTTCAAAGCCGATGGCAGTGTCGCGGTACCTGCCGATATGCTGTACAAAAAGAACGTGTTAACCATTCGTGGTTCATTTAAACCCATTACCAACCTTAATGTCGATATGATTGAGCAAGGCTACAAAGCCTTTTCGACATTAGAAGGGGTAACCGATAAAAATACCGTGTTAATCGCAGAAATATCACTGAATGACTTACACGGTAAAGATGCCAATATGACCGAGAAGGACATTATGGAACGGGTTAAATTGCTTAACTTATTAGGCTATAACGTAATGATTTCTGATTACACCCGCTATTTTTCATTACGTGCTTATTTTCGTCAGTACACCCAATTACAAATTGGCATTGTGGTGGGCATTGTTAACATTAAACAAATTTTTGATGAAGAATATTATCGTGGCATGGAAGGCGGCATTCTTGAAGCTTTTGGTAAGTTATTTCCTGATAATACGCGTTTGTTTGTCTACCCAGAGCGGGATGAAAAAGGCGAGCTAAATGACTTAACCAATGTCAGTGTGCCTAGTAACTTGCGTTATTTATTCCGCCACGTGCTTGATAACGGCTTTATCACCAGTATTGAATCAAGCAATCTTGATTTGTTTAATATTTTTTCTCGAGAAATTTTACAACAAATTTGTCGCGGTCAAGGGGAATGGGTTAACGCCGTACCCGAGGCCGTCAGTAAAGCCATCATGGAACAAAAATTATTTGGTTACCGCGGCTAATGAATACATATTGATTCTGTATAAGGCAAGATGTCATTGCGCGGTTAGATGTTTGATACCTCAACGTGCAATGACTAAATATGATGAGAATCGTCGTTAAATAATTGATTTCATTTTCTACTTTAAGTACGCAAAAACAACATTAGTACACTAGTATTTAAATGGTTAACCTATCTTGGGTTAGCCATTTACTTAACAGGCACCTTTTTTACGCTATTTTAAATACACTGTCCTTAATAAATCTACACGAACAACACACCTTCACAACAACATTTTACAGCAATCTTTAACAACAGCTCGCTCGTTTTATCGATTATCCTTCCCCTCTTACCACAGGAAATAGCGATTGTTGCAGATATTGGCTTTATCAATGCTTATTTTAGGACTCTGTATGCTGGTCTTTAGTTTAAGAGCAGTAAACAAAATTTGTGTTAAGGACAATAATACTGGCTGGCGAGTGCTTAGAGGATTGATCATCTTTTTCGTGCTGGGCTATACAGGGGTTTTTTATTACCTGTGTAAACAATCTGACTTGGCAATATCAGATGTCATTTTTTGCATCATCATGTTTTCTGGTGGCGGATTTGTTGTGTTGGTCACTCGACTGAGTTTAATGAGTTTGCTTAAAGTCGAAAAATTAGTCATCAATGAGCGCAGTAATGCGCTGCACGATAGCTTAACAGGTCTACCTAATCGACAATATTTAATGAACTCGTTAAGTCATCATGTCGATGTTGGACTGCCATTCAGCCTGTTGCTGATTGATTTAAACCGTTTTAAACAAGTCAATGATGCTTTAGGCCATTATTATGGTGACTTACTCTTAATTGAAGTCGGTAAGAGTGTTTCTGAACACTTACCCGATGATGCAGCGTTATTTAGACTTGGCGGAGACGAATTTGCTGTCATTGTCACTCAAGTAGAATTAGCTCAGGTTCAACACACCATTAACGCTATACACCAGGCGCTTGAAAAGGCATTTTGCATTGAGAGTTATGATTTATTAGTGGGCGCTAGCGTAGGATTATCTCACTATCCCAGCTACGCAAGTGAAATAGGTCAATTGTTACAGCAAGCCGATATTGCTATGTACTCAAGTAAAAAACTAGCCACCTTATATACCACCTATGATCATAGCCTTGAAACCAATGCCGCCGAAAAAGTGAATATCAGTGCTTTATTAAAACGCGCGATTGAACAACAGGAGTTTGAACTCTGGTATCAACCTATCATAAATCTTCGCGACAACAGCCTTTACGGCGTCGAAGCGCTTATTCGCTGGCCTCGTCCAGATGGCAGTTACACGCCCCCAAGTGTGTTTATTAATATTGCCGAACAAACTACCCTTATAAACCAAATAACCGGTTGGGTAATGCAACAAGTTGCAAAGGACGTTGAGCATTTTGAATCCTTGGGTTTGTCTTTGTGTATCCACCTCAATTTGTCCGCTAAAGATTTACAAGATCCAACCCTAATCAATAAAAGTGTGTCACTTGTTAACGGCAATCACTCATCGCAGAAGATAATGTTTGAAATAACCGAAAGTGCAATGATGACCAATGTTGCACAAGCTAAGGATGCGATGACACAGATTACCGCTGCGGGGGGAGCATTCAGTATTGATGATTTTGGAACGGGGTTTTCTTCGCTAGAACTACTGCGTGACCTTCCTGTTACCCAAATTAAAATTGATGGTTCATTTATCAACAGTATCCATCATAGCGATGCAGACTTGGCAATAGTAAAATCAGTCATTTTTCTGTCCCAACACTTAAATTGTAATGTTGTAGCAGAAGGCGTAGAGAGCAGTGAAACGGCGACATTACTAGCATCACTCGGTTGCGATCTCGCCCAAGGTTACTACTATAGTAAACCTATACCCATGTCATCTTTTGCCCACTATATTCAAGTACAACAATCAATGAGCACCGCAGTCTAACATCATAGTCTTTAATGACTTGGATCATGACTTACACCAAATTATTGGCCTAATCTCTATCAACATACTGTTCTATTATCGAACGATTTTTAACAGTCAGCATGACTAATCTTATTCATCAATAAAATCGATTAGCCGGACCGAAAAAAGTCGCTTTCATTCGTAGTCACAGTCAGTTAGCCTGTTATAGAAATCCAGTGATGCATAAAATTTATGCTATTTTTAGTGATAAAGGAACCTATCATGGACAAAGCACAACAAACCCAAGGCAAATGCCCAGTAAACCACGGCGGCAATACCACAGTCGCGAGCGACGTTATGGAGTGGTGGCCTAATGCACTTAATCTCGATATTCTTCATCAGCATGACAATAAAACCGATCCAATGGATCCTAACTTCGATTACCGCGAGGCGTTTAAAAGCCTCGACTTGTCTGCGGTAAAACAAGATCTCCACGCACTCATGACTGATAGCAAAGATTGGTGGCCAGCCGACTGGGGCCATTATGGTGGACTGATGATCCGTATGGCTTGGCACTCTGCTGGTACTTATCGTATAGCAGACGGTCGCGGCGGTGCAGGAACAGGTAACCAACGTTTTGCGCCACTCAACAGCTGGCCAGATAACGCCAATTTAGACAAAGCACGTAGATTACTGTGGCCAATTAAAAAAAAATATGGCAATAAGTTGTCTTGGGCTGATTTGATCATTCTCGCTGGTACCATTGCTTATGAATCTATGGGCCTAAAAACCTTTGGGTTTGCTGGCGGCCGTGCTGACATCTGGCATCCAGAGAAAGACATATACTGGGGTTCAGAAAAAGAATGGCTGGCAACAAGCGATACACCTAATAGCCGCTATTCAGGCGAACGAGATCTCGAAAATCCATTAGCCGCCGTAATGATGGGATTAATTTATGTCAATCCTGAAGGTCCTGATGGCAAGCCAGACCCACTGAGAACCGCTCAAGACATTCGTGTCACCTTTGAACGCATGGCAATGAATGACGAAGAAACCGTCGCGCTTACTGCTGGTGGTCACACTGTCGGTAAATGTCACGGCAATGGTCGTGCAGAAAAGCTCGAAGCCGCTCCTGAAGGGGCTGAACTCGAAGACCAAGGTTTAGGCTGGTTAAACAAAACAAGCCGCGGTATTGGCCGCGACACGGTAACAAGCGGTATTGAAGGCGCTTGGACAACCAACCCAACTCAGTGGGACAATGGCTACTTTGAGTTATTGCTTAACTACGAGTGGGAACTTAAAAAGAGCCCTGCTGGTGCATGGCAATGGCAGCCTATCGACATCAAAGAAGAGCATAAGCCTGTTGATGTTGAAGATCCATCGATTCGCCTAAGTCCTATCATGACCGACGCTGATATGGCGATGAAGATGGACCCAGAGTATAGAAAAATTTCAGATCGCTTTTATCAAGATCCAGCTTATTTCTCGGATGTGTTTGCTCGTGCTTGGTTTAAGCTTACCCACAGAGATTTGGGTCCTAAAAGTCGTTATTTAGGCACGGATGTACCTGCTGAAGAGTTAATATGGCAAGATCCTGTTCCACAAGTTGATTACAACTTAACCGAACAAGAAGTTACCGACACTAAAGCTAAGATTCTGGCCAGTGGATTAAGTATTGCTGAACTTGTAGCTACGGCTTGGGACAGTGCCCGCACTTTCCGTGGTTCAGATTTTCGTGGCGGAGCCAACGGTGCACGTATTCGTTTAGCGCCACAAAAAGACTGGCAAGGTAACGAGCCGACAAGGTTACAAAAAGTATTAGCGGTGTTAACCACTATTCAAGCAGGCCTAACTAAGCCGGTCAGTATTGCAGATTTAATTGTGCTCGGAGGATCAGCCGCAGTAGAGCAAGCTGCTCATGCTGCTGGCGTTAAGATATCGGTGCCTTTTGTTGCCGGACGTGGCGATGCAACGCAAGCTCAAACTGATGTTGAGTCTTTTGATGTGTTAGAGCCTCTACACGATGCATTTAGAAACTGGCAAAAGAAAGACTATATCGTTCAGCCAGAAGAAATGATGCTCGACCGTACTCAATTAATGGGGCTAACCGCGCATGAAATGACAGTATTGGTTGGTGGTATGCGAGTATTAGGAACCAACTACGACAACAGTCAACACGGTGTATTTACCGACAATGTTGGCGTGTTATCAAATGACTTTTTTGTCAACTTAACTGATATGTCGTACAACTGGAAGCCTGCAGGTAAAAATCTGTATCACATTGTGGAGCGCAGCACTGATAAAGTGAAATGGACTGCAACTCGAGTTGATTTAGTCTTTGGCTCAAACTCTATTTTACGTTCGTATGCAGAGATTTATGCACAAGACGACGCAAAAGAGAAGTTTGTTAAAGACTTTGTTAAAACGTGGACTAAAGTAATGAATGCAGACAGGTTTGACCTAGCCTAGTGACGACGGTTAGTCATAATGTATAGTTTGTAAAATAATATCGAGGGCGGAATGTATTATTCTGCCCTCGAATTATATTTGGTTAAATAGCTCAATACAAGTTAAGTAACCTCAAGATCAATTCATACGCTTTACTTCAAAATCCATTTTCACTTTCACTGGTACTCGCTTAATATTCGATGCCGCTGGCACATACTGCTGTTTTGGCATCTTATTGACTAATGCTTGCGTCATCCAGCCCTCTGGCTGCGAGCTAATAAGCTCTTTGCTGACTTCGTTACCGTTTGAGTCAATCGTAATATAATATTCGCCCTTACCTGCACCTCTTGGTAACCAATCAGGACGTTTGTTTAACATTACAGGTTTAATCTGCTCCAATGACCAATATTGATTGAGTTGAGAATTTTCAATAGTGATTACCTTTGTATTAAACACGGCTTGAGGTACTTGAACGGTTTGAGTTTGAGTTTGAGTTTGAGTTTGAGTTTGAGTTTGAGTTTGAGTTTGAGTTTGGCAACCCGATAAAATAATCACAGGTAAAGAAAGTAGTGACATATATTTATTCATTAATATCTTCCTTGAAATGACTTAACATTAATTATTAACAACGAACAGTTAAGCCATACTGACAAAAAAATCGCATCAATAGAAGCAAAAAAAGCACTGAAAATCAGTGCTTTTTTTTATTAAACAAGTAACAGTTAACTTAACCTTTCAAAGCTTGATCAATCATAGTCTGTGCTTGAGTAATAATGTCATCCAAATGCTGCTGACTAATAAAGCTTTCGGCGTAGATTTTAAACAAGGCTTCAGTACCTGATGGACGCGCAGCAAACCAGCCATTTTCGGTAGTGACTTTAATCCCGCCAATCGCCGCATTATTACCAGGCGCATGACTTAATATTGCTGTAATCGCCTCACCCGCTAATTCTGTGTCGGTAAAGCTGTCACGATTTAACTGTTCAAACTTAGCTTTTTTCTTAAGACTAATTGGGCTATCGATACGAGTGTAAAAACTTTCACCAAATTGATCGGTTAACTCTTTATAGCGTTGTGCAGGTGTTTTGCCTGTTACGGCTAAAATCTCAGCCGCTAGTAATGCTAAAATAAAGCCGTCTTTATCAGTACACCAGGTACTGCCATCACGTTTTAAAAACGCTGCACCAGCACTTTCTTCGCCACCAAATGCAATGGTGCTATTTGCTAAGCCATCAACAAACCATTTAAAGCCCACAGGCACTTCTAAGCATTGTCGACCTAACGCATTACAAACACGATCAATCATTGCACTTGATACTAAGGTTTTACCCACTGCGAGTGACTCAGCCCATTGTGGACGATGAGTCATTAAATAGTCTATCGCCACCGCCAAATAATGGTTAGGGTTCATCAGCCCAAAGCCAGGGCACACAATACCGTGACGGTCATAATCCGGGTCATTACCGACGCACAAATCATAATCTTCGCTGTACGCTAACAAACCTGCCATGGCATAAGGAGACGAGCAATCCATCCGGATTTTGCCGTCTTTATCTAATGGCATAAAGCCAAATGTGGGATCAACTTTATCATTGACTAAGGTAATATCTACACCATAGTGAGCGGCAATTTGCTCCCAGTAGTAAATACCCGACCCACCTAAAGGATCAACACCTATACGAATGTTGGCTTTTTTAATCGCCTCCATATCAATGACTTCAGCAAGAGATTCAACATAAGGTGCAATAAAATCGACTTCATCAATCCAACCCGATTTAACCGCGACACCGTAATTAACTTTTTTAACGCCTGAGAGTTGATTGGCAAGATATTCATTGGCTTTTGTTTCGATGATTTTAGTAATTTCACCTTCAGCAGGACCGCCATGAGGTGGATTGTACTTAATGCCACCATCTTGTGGAGGATTGTGCGAAGGAGTAATAATTAACCCATCGATTAACGCAGCAGGTGCTGACGAATTTGCACGAACAATCGCTTGAGACACCACTGGTGTTGGGGTAAAACCATCATGCTGTTGAATTAGCATTTTAACTTGGTTTGCAGTTAATACTTCGACCACCGACATAAATGCTGCATAAGACAATGCATGGGTGTCAAAACCCACAATCATTGGCCCGCTTATATTGGCGGAATGACGATAATCGACAACGGCTTGGGTGATAGCCCAAATGTGGTTTTGATTGAAACTCGATGAAAACGCACTGCCTCGATGACCCGATGTACCAAATGTCACTTTTTGTTGCACGTCTTCCACATTAGGAATAATGCGATAATAATGACTCATCAATTTAGGAATATTCACTAAATCCGTTTGTAAAGCTTGCTGTCCTGCGCGTTGATGAATGGCCACGAGTGGTCTCCTAGTTAGTAAATAAAAAATGAATCTTCGACAAAACTCAAAGGTTAAATGTGTTCGGCGATGCTCTTCGCTCTTTCACTGTCACAACCTAAATGTTCCAATACCTCTGTTAGAATAGTTTGTTTTTTGGCGGTATTGTTATTGGTGGTGACCCAAAATCCACTTGATGCGATTTCTTTTGGATTAGAAGATTTACTTGACGTTAATAACGCCTGTTTAGAGCGGGCAAAATACAAACGTCCTTTGCCTTGCACATTAAGCACTTTGTCAAAGTCACTACGAGCAGTAGATTCAAGGCTGGATAATAAATGCATAAAACGCCCAACGGCACCTTTCTGCTGACTTAATAAGTGTTGGCTTACAATGGCATCAAAATCAATAGTTGTTGACGTTGCAATGTCTTCGTCTAATGGAACGTGCTGAATGGCACTCTTTTGCTCAGCGATCACTTTTTCAACAGCCGCTTTGGCTTGATCAAAAACTGGATGACGATTTACTGGCGATTGCGACTCTAAACTTGGATGACTAATGTCTGTGGGTAAGCTTATATCGACATTTTCGACTGACAAGTTCAATAAACGACGCAAAATATCGGAAGCGCTTTCGCCGATGCGTTCAGTTTTACTGGCAATAAAGCGATAAAGTTCTTCGTCAATTTCAATGTATTTCATCAGAGTCATCCTTTTTCTATCAGTCTATTACTGTTGCCAAGATTACATTGGCATCAGATTAAGTCGGGATCGCAGATCGAATTAATATTAATGCGATCAAAAAAATATTGCTTCAGTGTAAGCCATGCTTAACCTACTAATAAAGTGACAAAATCATTTAATGGCCTATATTACTCATATTTTTTTGAAAGCAGTTTAAAATATCAGCAACTATGGCGACATGTGTCAGCAAAACTTGATTTGACCGGCTCATTGCAGCAGAATCTTCCGCATTAAATGTCCAATGAGCTTATTGAATTATGCATTATGTATCTTCTGGTCAAGGTGAAGCCGTCCTGCTTATTCATGGGCTGTTTGGTAATCTTGATAATCTAAAAAACCTCGCCAGTGTGCTTGAGCAACAACATCAAGTCATAAGGGTTGATGTACCCAATCATGGCTTAAGCGAGCATTGGGACAACATGGATTACTCTCAACTGGCTGATGCCATGATTGATGTACTCGATGATTTGCAGATTGAACAAGCCCATGTGGTCGGCCATTCTATGGGCGGAAAAATTGCGATGGCAATGGCTCTTTTACACCCAGAGCGTGTCAAAAGCTTAGTGATTGCAGATATCGCGCCGGTCGCATATAGCCCAAGACATCAAACCGTATTTGCAGGCTTAACCAGTTTAGTATTAAACAGCGATACCACTCGAAAGTCGGCCATAGCACACTTGATCAACGCCGGTATTGATGAGCCGACATCTCAATTCTTACTCAAGAATCTACAACGCACAGACAGCGGCTTTGAGTGGAAAATGAATTTAACTGGGCTAATCGAATCTTACGACCGTATTATAGGTTGGGATTTGCCTTTAACCGATAACGATCATTTTGATAAACCAGCACTATTTATCCGTGGCGGTGAGTCAAATTATGTCACTGCTGAGCATCGTGATGAAATCATGCGTCAATTTCCACATGCCAGTGCAAAAACATTGAACGGTACAGGCCATTGGTTACATGCACAAAAGCCTGAGATCTTTAATCGCATCGTGTCTGAGTTTATTGAACAAAACCAAGGGTAAATTTTTAATATTTACCTTTTTGAACATAGCCGATTGTATCGTGATGTGATATATTCGCGCCCTCTTTTCGCCAGACACTCAATAGCGAAGGTAGAAGTATGTTAAACCAATACATGGAACAAATTGAAGCAGTAGGCTTGAACTTGTTTTTTGCATCGATATTCTTTTTTATCGGCATGGCTATCCATGATGTGCTTAAACAAGGTGAAGTCCCTAAATTTGGTCGATATATTGTTTGGGCAGTGTTATTCCTCGGCTGCGCCGGGTTTATTGCAAAAGGTATCATTCAGATGACCTGGGAAGGCTCTGGGATCGGTTAAAGAGTACAATGGCAAAAGAAACAACAGATAGAACGACTATTGACCTTTTTGCCGCTGAAACTCGCCGTGGGCGTCCGAGAAGTAACCCTCTTTCTCGGGAGCAGCAATTAAAGATCAATAAACGTAACCAAATTCAGCGCGATCGCGCTAACGGTTTAAAGCGAATAGAGTTAAAGGTGTCACAAGATTTGTATGACGCCTTGAACCAACAAGCTTTGAACAGTAACATCAGCCGTAGCCAGTTAATCGAATTTATTCTGCAACAGCAACTCGACAACTGAGACGTTTTTAGAACATCGCACAACGCGAACTAGATATTTAAAGGATAGACAATGGCAACTGTAGGTCTTTTTTTCGGTAGCGACACTGGCAACACCGAAGCTGTAGCCAAAATGATCCAGAAAAAACTGGGTAAAAGCATGCTCGATGTTAAAGACATCGCAAAGAGTACCAAGGAGCAAATTGCTGAATACGATTTGCTTATGTTTGGTATTCCAACATGGTATTACGGCGAAGCACAGTGTGATTGGGATGACTTTTTCCCAGAGCTTGAGCAAATTGACTTTACCGATAAGCTAGTCGCTATTTTTGGTTGTGGTGACCAAGAAGATTATGCTGAATATTTCCTTGATGCGATGGGCATGATACGTGACATCGTTGAAGCTCGAGGCGGTATTATCATTGGTAATTGGCCATCTGAAAGCTACAATTTCGAAGCCTCTAAGGGCATGGCAGACGACAAGCACTTTGTCGGTTTAGGGATTGATGAAGATCGTCAACCTGAGCTAACTGAAGAACGTGTTGACGGCTGGGTTAAGCTAGTTTATGAAGAAATGTGTCTAGCTGAGTTAGAAGACTAACCCACATCATCAGATTAGTTTTGTGATTGAAAGCGGCTTTATTGCCGCTTTTTTATGTCTATAGTTTGGTTTAACGGTTAAGTAACCACCAATATGTCAGTCAATAATTTCAATCCATTATACCCTCATTGGGATATTTTTTGTGTCGTGGTCGATAACTATGGTGACATAGGTGTCACCTGGCGTTTGGCTAAGCAACTGGTGATTGAATATGATATTCCCATCAATTTATGGGTCGATGACTTACTGAGTTTTTCGCATATTTTACCTATGCTAGACCCACACAAACCGAAGCAAATATTCAATGGTGTGAATATATTTCAATGGAATAACCCAATAGATATAGAGTTTATTGCTGGTAATGTCGTTATTGAAGCATTTGCCTGTGAATTACCATCACAAATAAAATCCACCATAAATCAATTACATCAACACCCTCTTTCTCGAGCCCCTACATGGTTAAACCTTGAATATCTCAGTGCTGAAGATTGGGTAGAGGGTTGTCACGGGTTGCCCTCTTCACAGCCTGGTGGGGTTAAAAAGTGGTTCTATTTTCCAGGTTTTACCCCTAAGACAGGCGGGCTTATCTGTGAGCGGGAATTATTTAATCAACGTGACGAATGGCAAGCTGACTCAAAACATAAATTAGCATTGTTCAACAAACTGGGGTTACAGGGAATAGATGCTAAAGATACGGTTATCAGTGTCTTTAGTTATGAAACGCCAGCCTTAGTTGCTTTGTGTGAATTATGGCAAACATCGCCAAGCCCAATTCATGCACTAATCCCTAAAGGACGCAGTTTACATAGCTTAACGAGCATATTGCCCTGTGACATTAAAGCTTTGATGCCCGGTCAACAATTTACAATAGGTAACTTAACCCTACATATATTACCCATGACTGATCAAAATGCTTTTGATCGCTTGCTATGGAGCTGTGATTTTAATATTGTGCGGGGTGAAGATTCGTTTTTACGTGCTCAATGGGCTGCAAAACCCTTCATATGGCACATTTATCCTCAAGAAGATGATTATCACTTGGTAAAATTACAAGCTTTTATGCAAATTTACTGCGATAATCTTGCTCCAGAAATTGCTGCCACTTGGTCTGAGGTGAATTTGGCCTTCAACCAGGGGAATACAAACGCGGTAGTAATGCACTGGCAACAATTACATTCTGTTAATTTGTCTTTAATGCAACATGCTATTGAATGGCCAATTAACGCGTTAAATGAAGCAGATCTTGCGAGTCGACTAGTTCAATTCGTTAAAAATAGCTAAGATACTGCTCTATAAATAAAAAAAATCTAAATATATAGGAAATAGTGAAATGAAAACTGCTCATGAAATCCGTCCTGGTAACGTGATCATGTTAGATGGCAGCCCATGGGTTGTTCAGAAGACTGAAACAACTCGTTCTGGCCGTAACGCTGCAATCGTTAAGTTAAAATTAAAGAACGTATTGCTAGATTCTGGCACTGAACAAACCTTCAAAGGTGAAGACAAATTAGACGATATCATTCTAGAACGTCTTGATTGTACTTACTCATACTTCGCTGACCCTATGTATGTATTCATGGATGAAGAATACAACCAGTATGATGTAGAAGCTGACAACTTAGGTGATGCTGCTGACTATATCATTGATGGTATGGAAGACGTTTGCCAAGTCACCTTCTATGAAGGCAAGGCTATTTCTGTTGAATTACCCGTTCACATTGTCCGTGAAGTTATCTACACCGAGCCTTCTGCTCGTGGTGACACTTCAGGCAAAGTAATGAAGCCAGCTACCATTACTGGTGGTGGTACGGTTACCGTTGCTGATTTTGTTAAAGTCGGTGACAAGATTGAAATTGATACTCGTACAGGCGAGTTCAAGAAGCGCGTTTAAGCGTCAGTTAATTTGAGTTATTAGTAAAATAGTAATAACACAAGTCAACTCAGCAAAAGCCAGCACTAAGTGCTGGCTTTTTTGTTGTCAAACACTATACACATACTGATTCACAACCTAAAAACAGCATTTAACACTGAAGCGATAGCTAATTTACTGACAGAATCAGCATTTAACACTAATATTATTATTCATTTTGCTTGTTTGCCTCTTTCACAATGCCAATAAATTCGTTATGGTTCGCTAACTTAAGCCGTATTTAGTTATCGAGAGTAGTAGTATGCGACCCATTATCAAATCCAATAAGCTTGATTCCGTTTGTTATGACATCCGCGGACCAGTACATAAAGAGGCCCGTCGGTTAGAAGACGAAGGTCATCGTATTTTAAAGCTTAATATAGGCAACCCTGCCCCCTTTGGATTTGAAGCCCCAGAAGAAATCGTTCGAGACGTTATTTTAAACTTACCCAGTGCCCAAGGTTACTGCGAGTCAAAAGGCTTATTCTCTGCGCGTAAATCCATTGTGCAGCATTACCAAGCTCAAGGTATTTTTGGCGTCGATATTGAAGATATCTACATAGGCAATGGTGTCTCTGAATTGATCGTAATGGCCATGCAAGGGCTGCTTAACACCGATGATGAAGTACTGATCCCATCACCTGATTATCCATTATGGACTGCAGCGGCAAACCTTGCTGGTGGCAAAGCCGTGCATTATCGATGCGATGAAGAAGCCGATTGGTTTCCTGATTTAGATGACATAAAGAGTAAAATCAGCAGCCGCACACGTGCGATTGTGATGATCAACCCAAACAACCCTACCGGTGCGGTTTACAGTAAAGAATTGCTGCTAGAGGTTGTTGAGCTATGTCGTCAACACGATTTGATATTATTCGCCGATGAAATTTACGATAAAATTTTATACGACGAGGCCAAGCACATCCCTGCTGCTGGTTTATCTGATGACATTCTGACTATCACCTTTAATGGCTTATCTAAAGCCTATCGCGCCGCAGGTTTCCGTGTGGGTTGGATGATGTTGTCGGGTAATTTAAAAGCTGCCAAAAGTTACATTGAAGGCCTAGAAATGCTGGCGTCTATGCGTCTGTGTGCCAATGTACCCAATCAACATGCTATTCAAACCGCATTAGGCGGTTATCAGTCAATTAATGAGCTGATATTACCTAATGGCCGCTTAACCATACAACGCGATGCGGTGTACGAATTGCTTAATCAAATTCCTGGGGTCAGCTGTAAAAAACCTAAAGGTGCCTTGTACGCATTCCCGAAATTAGACATGAAGAAGTTTAATTTACGTGATGATGAACGTTTGGTGCTTGATTTGTTAAAAACCAAAAAAATTCTGTTAGTACAAGGAACTGCCTTTAACTGGCCTGAGCCAGATCACCTTAGAGTGGTTTTTTTACCCTATAAAGAAGACTTGGCTAAAGCACTCACCGAGTTTGGTGATTTCTTGGAAGACTATCGCCAATAGCACCTTAACGAGATATCTGTTCAATAAAACACTAAGCGACTGAACAGTCGCTTTTTTTTATTGATAAGCTCCTGTAAGCTGAGACAAACTATTGAGCGCAGTAAGGAGTCTCATGAGTCATTTATTTGCCCATTTATCTCGGATGAAACTGATCCAACGTTGGCCGTTAATGCATAACGTGCACCGCGAAAACGTTCAAGAGCATTCACTACAAGTGGCGATGGTTGCTCACGCTTTAGTGATTATCAGCAATAAAAAATTCGCTACCGACTTAGACGCCAATAAAGCGGCAACCATTGCCATCTATCATGATGCTAGCGAAATTTTAACTGGCGATTTACCCACACCTGTAAAATACTTTAATAAAGAAATCGAAGCCGAATATAAAAAGATTGAAGCCATAGCTGAACAGAGAATGTTAGAAATGGTACCAGATGAATTTAAAGACGATTACCGCAGCCTGTTTATCAGTGAAGCAGCGGATCCACAATACAAAGCCATTGTGAAAGCAGCTGATACTCTCTGCGCATATTTAAAGTGCTTAGAAGAACAAAAAGCCGGTAACAGTGAATTTAATAGTGCCCGTAAACGTTTAGAACAAATGTTAGACGACAACCCTAACCCTGCCGTAGCTTATTTCCGTGATTGTTTTATTCCAAGTTTTACATTGAATTTAGACGAAATTAATCAAATGTTGTAAAGGAATTTTATGCCTGATAACACCATCGAGTCCAGTAATACAGAACAGAACAGTCGTTGGCAGCAACGTTTACTCGGTGAAGATAAACAGCGCCGTAATGATCATCGCAGCCCATATCAACGAGACCGCGCACGTATTCTGCATTCAGCAGCATTTCGTCGGCTTCAAGCCAAAACGCAAGTGCTTGGCGTTGGCATGAATGACTTTTACCGTACTCGGCTAACACATTCATTAGAAGTGTCACAAATTGGTACTGGCATTACTGCTCAACTACGTCGAAAATATCCGGACCTTAGGTATTTACTCAATTCAATGAGCCTCATTGAATCGATTTGTTTGGCTCACGACATCGGTCATCCACCTTTTGGCCACGGCGGTGAAGTCGCATTAAATTACATGATGCGCCATCACGGTGGTTTTGAAGGCAACGGCCAAACCTTTCGAATTTTAACTCGTTTAGAACCCTATACCCCTTCATGGGGGATGAACCTTACTCGGCGTACTTTACTTGGGGTAATGAAGTACCCAGCAACGTATTCGCAATTGTATATCAATCAAAATAGGCCAGACATAGCCAATCATCGCCAACTAAAACCCTCAGAATGGCCACCGGTAAAAGGATTATTTGATGATGATATACCCATTATTGATTGGGTATTAGCGGCATTATCAGAATCGGATAGGCAGTTGTTTATTAGCAGTGAACAAAGTCATACACATGTAGATTATCCCCATTTAAAAACGCGCTATAAGTCATTTGATTGCTCGATTATGGAATTGGCAGATGACATTGCTTATGCGGTACACGATCTCGAGGATGCTATTGTAATGGGAATTGTCAACCAACATCAGTGGCAGCGCGATGTGGTTGGGCAGTTAACTGAAATCAAAGATCAATGGCTGATATCGGAAATCGCTAACATTGGTGACAAGCTATTCTCTCATGAACATCATTTACGCAAAGATGCTATCGGTACCTTAGTCAACGGTTTCGTCACCGCGATTGGCATTAGTACCAACCCACAATTTGACGAAGACTTATTAAAATATAATGCCGAATTAGAGCCAGACTTTGCAGCAGCATTACATGTACTGAAACAATTAGTTTTCAAGTATGTTATTCGTAAACCTGAAATCCAGATGCTGGAATATAAGGGCCAACAGATTGTGATGGAATTGTTTGAAGCGTTTGCCTCGGATCCTGAACGTCTGTTACCACTTAATACTCGAGACCGATGGTTAGCAGAGCGGAATGCCAATAATAATCCAATGCGGGTGATTGCTGATTATATTTCTGGGATGACCGATGAATTTGCCGGTCGCTTACATCAGCAATTATTTGGTTCAAAAACCGCAGGCATTATGGAGTTAAGTCGCGAGCAATAACATTTATTGCCTCTGTTGATTTTCGATAAAAAAAGCGCTTGGTTATAACAACCAAGCGCTAACGGGTTATATAAAGGGGAAATAACCCAAATTTCACACTTCACACTTCACACTTCACACTTCACTAACAAAAACACCAATCAATTCATACCGGGTGCATAAACGCTTGTATTTCATTTAACGTGAGCATTGGCGTAGCGCCATGAGACTGAGCAACCATAGCACCCACAGCGCAAGCAAAATCAATCGCATACTGCGGATTACTATCACTGCATAATTGGTACAGTAACGAGCCTAAAAATGAATCTCCGGCGCCGACGGTATCAACTACATTGACTAAATAACCTGAATTATAATACTTCTGCCCTGCAACACTCAGTAATGCTCCATGACTGCCTTTGGTAACACACAGATAATTGGTTTGGGTTTGCTCAGCAATATAATCCAAGTTTTGTTCTAATGAATTAAATGGCGAGCCCATGGCTTTAGCAATTTCATACAGTTCATCATCATTTAATTTGATAAAATCTGCTTTTTTCATCAAACTAACCACACTATCAATCTGGTAATGCGGTGCACGTAAGTTAACGTCAAATACCGAAAACGAAGCCAATTCAACTACGGCGGTTAAGGTAGTGAGAGACACATCATTGCGACCAATTAAACTGCCAAAAACCAACACGTCAGCACGATTAACTTGCTCAATTATATCTTCCGTTAATGCGATATTATCCCACGCAGTATCGGCGACAATGTCATAAGACGCTGACCCATTGTTGTCTAAAGTGACTTGTACTGTGCCGGTGCTTTTAACGGGATCTATGGCGATACAGTCACGATTAACACCGCGATCGTCAATAAAACTCAGTAACTCGCGACCTAATAAATCATCGCCAACGGCACTGATCATCGAACCTTTAATGCCCAAGGCATTAAGTCTGACGCACACATTTAAAGGTGCCCCGCCAACACGCTTGCCATCAGGGAAACAATCCCACAATACTTCGCCAAAACAACTGATGTTAATGTCGGCCTTAGCTTTATGATTAATTAATATGCTATTCATACGGCTTAACCTTTCGCTTGTAATCTTGCTTGCATAATCGATTTAATGTCACTGCCCGGTGCATATAAGGCCGTAATCGCTTGACGATAATCTTTACAAAAGCTTGCTTGATTATTTAGATCACCAAATAAGTCAGTTAGCTGTAAAAACGCTAACGGATCTTGTGCTGTTCTGCTAGCAAACTCATGTAACTGTGCTGACATTTGGTCGTTAATGTCTAACGCTTGCCCTTGCTGATCAACACGTTTATCACTGTATAAACACCAGGTAGCAATGACCAATGTGGCCAGTGAAGTATCACGGCCTAATTCGATATTTTCATTAATAGAAGCAATGATAAATTTTGGTAACTTGGCTGAGCTTTCGAGACAAATTCGCGCCAAGCTGTCTTTAATGTTCGGATTGGAAAAACGTTCAATTAGGGTATCTTTGTATTGAGTTAAATCAATGCCTTCAAGTTGCTCAATTAACGGCGTGACTTCATCGTCCATAAATTTACGCAAATATGTTGCAAATAAAGGATCAGATACCGATTCATCAATCGTCGCAAAACCATGTATAGAACCTAATAAACCTAATACTGAATGGCCTGCGTTTAATAAACGGATCTTCATTTTTTCAAACGGAGTCACGTCACTGACAAATTGTGCACCAACGGTATCTAACGCCGGACGGCCATCACTAAAGTTGTCTTCTATGACCCATTGAGTGAAGGCTTCGCACGTGATTGGCCATTCATCGTTAATGTGTAATGTGTTAGCCACATATTCGATGTCTGCTTTGGTTGTCACTGGGGTAATACGGTCAACCATTGCGTTTGGAAACGCTACATTCGTTTCAATCCATTGGCCTAAACCAGCGTCATTTTTATTCACAAACGCCAGTAGCATTTTACGGGTCATGTCGCCGTTATGCTGAATGTTGTCACAAGACTGAATGGTAAAAGGCTTCATGCCCTTGGCTTTACGCTGTTTAAGTGCTGCAGTTAAATAGCCAAACGCGGTGATTGGGTCATTAGGATTCGCCATATCATGGATTATGTCTGGATTGTTGAAATCAAACTCACCGGTTGCAGGATTAAAGTTATAACCGCCTTCTGTGATGGTCAATGACACAATTTTAGTGTCTGAGTGAATCAGTTTATCAATGACCTGTTGTTTGTTTTCTGGTGCAAATAAAAAGTCAATCATCGAGCCCATCACTTGATGATCAATCTGACCATTCGGGTGACGTACCGTTAAACTGTACAGATAGTCTTGTTTCACCAACACATCACGTAGACTGCGGTTAGCTTCTAACAAACCGACACCACAAATCGCCCAAGACTCAGAACCAGGTTGCTTCAATAACTCATTGATATACATTGCTTGATGAGCACGATGAAAGCCACCGACACCAATATGCACAATCCCAGCGGTTAACTGGCTACGATCGTATTTCGGCACATCAACATTAGCAGGTAATGTTGACAAACTTTGTAGGTTTAACGTGTTCAGTTGAACATTTGAATCTTGAGAATGATCCATGTGGATTGTGCCTCATAAAATAATTAAACAATATGGATGGTTGTGTTATCTAATGAAATAACACGGCTAACTCAAGACTAATGTTTTATTAACATCATTAACCTTAAGCTATTAAGATCAGCCGTTAGCCTTGAGTTATTAATACTGCGATTACGAGTTTATTTTTTTATGTCGTTTAAGAGCAACATATGAACAACTAAAATAAATTATCGTACAGACAAAACAAACTGTTTCAAATAAAGATTTATTCTCTGCATAGATTGTCATTGTTGGGCTATAAAACATCACTTTCGCAGCCAGTATGCTAATAACCACTAAAGAAACAACCGCAAAGCTATTTAACACCTTGGTGAACTGACTGCAGTCTTCAACATGAGGCTTATCATCTTTAGCCATTTCATCTTGGTATTCGGCAATTTGTTGCTGTTCTTTCTCATCTAATAATATAGCGTCTGTATAATCTAAATCGGCACCATATTTTTTAGCTAATACAGTATAAATAATAATGGTGAATATCCATGTTGGAATAAATAAGTAATAGAATGAAATAATATCAAGACTATTTAAACCAAACCCAAATACTAACGCTAATGCCCAAGATGCAATTGCCGGTGTACTTTTAGACAGGTTTTGATACTTAGCCCAATAGCGGGTTAAGCCAATTTTAGGGAACAACACGTGCTCAGCAAATACAATCCCCCCCACTGGTACAACTAATAGACCTGCATACGTCAGTAACGGTAACATCTGCGAAAACACAAATGGGAAACACGCTATCACTACAGTGACTAAACCCACAATGGCGGTAGTACGTTCACGAGATTGATTAACAAAGATTGACTGCGCGGCTAGGCCTGCACGGTATAAATTCGCGTTAGCCGTTGTCCAACCAGCGATAATGATAATCACAAAGCCTGAAAAACCTAAAGCATGGTAAGCAACATCACCTGGATCGAGTTGAGTAATAGTAGTTTTTAATAGTACAGCAGTACCTGCCCCCATAATACCAGCAGAGATCCATGCTAAGTAGTGACCGAAGAACATGCCAACACCTGAAATCAAACCATAACTTTTACGCTTTGCGAAGCGGAAAATAGCCATGTCTATCAAACCGAAGTGAGTAATTGAGTTAGCTGCCCACGCAAAGCCTATCACTTCAAGTAAACCAATACCGGGTTCACCTTTGTCATTTAATCCAGTCCAAATTGAGCTGTCACCTATGGTCATGAAGTCTTGCCAGCCCGTTAATGTGGTACTGCCAATCACATGATTTGATAACACTGGAAATAAGGTAAATGAACCCGCAATAAAAATAACAAATAACCATGGCGCACAAATTTTAGAAAAGTCAGCCACGGTAGAGAAACCATACATGGCGACGACAACGACGATAGATCCTACCGCTAATACAATCATCACAAACCATAGACTGCTAGGGTACCAATTTAATTGTGCCGGAATGTCGAATAAGAAACGGACGGCCGTCGACGATACTGTGATCATCGCTGCGGATATCACCGAGAAGATAACGACATTTGCCCAGTTATAGAGCTTGGTCATTGAGTCGCCGGCAATCTTATTTAAATAATTATATAAACTGAGTCGAGTTTCAACAGCAATAGGTGCCGTTAATAACCACCACGAACACATCGCCAATAGATTACCAATTAATAGTCCAAGTAATATATCAATAGTTGAGGCACCTAGAGCAACAAAAGTGGCACCAATAACAAACTCCGTCGCTGCAACATGCTCCCCAGCATATAAACCTGCAAAGTGTTTCCAACCATGTAATTTATTTTTAGCTACAGGCAGCTGCTCTTCATTCATTTGTTTGAATGAAGCCTCATGTTGACTTGTTGTCATTATTTTTATATTCCTATTTAGGGAATAAGTAAAACCCTCACCAAAAATCGATGATAAAGTGATACTACATCTCCTTTACTGACTACTTATTATTTCTATTGAGTTGAAATAATAACCCCATTCATATTCACATTATTTTTATAAATTATTCACGCGTTATTGATCTAATTTCAATGTTAAACATCATTTTATTTAATCATTTACTTTAGCTTTGCTAATATTCTTTCAGCTGTATATTCATTGGTTATTAATGAATTAATTAACCGACCTTGCAATGCTGAAAATATTGCATCAACTTTATGTTGACCAGCAGCAATGCCATAAACAGGTTTATTTGAATCAATTCTCAACGGTGAGCTCATCACCAATTGATTCATTGAATGCTCGAGTAACTGCCCTTGCTGGTTATACACCCAACTGATAATTTCACCAGTGGCATTGTCATTAATTAGCTCGGTTAACTGTGACTGATTAATGAAACCATCGAGCAATAATGGTGACTCTGCGCCCATATGCCCAATACCAACAAAAGTGGCATCTGCTTGTTTAACTAATTCAAAAATACTTTTTACCGGCGCTAAGTCATGCAATAACTGCTTTTCCGCTACTGAAGTCGCAATAACGGGTAATGGCATAGGGTAATGCTTAGCCTGCACTCGATTAGCCATGCTGACTACGATATCAAATGCTGATGCAGAACCGTCTAACATCATGTTGCCTAATAACGACACTATTTTATGCTGTGGACATTGCATCGAAGGTAACTCATCGATACAAGCTTTGAGTGCTCGTCCGGTACCAAAGGCTAAAGTTTTAGGTTGTTCAGACTTTAAGTACCGCTCTAACACGCCTGCACCACATTGCGCTAAACCGTGCACGGAACTGTCATCAGCAGGATCGCTTGGTACAATTTCGCATTCCAATAAATTAAAAGCTTGGGTTAACTGTTGGCCCAACTCCATACATTTACCAATGGGGTGATCTAAACGGACTTTAATTAACCCTTCACTAACCGCTAATGCGACTAAACGTTGCGCTGACTGTCTTGATACTTCTAATTTTTGGGCAATTTCATCTTGAGTATTCTTCGCGACGTAATATAACCACGCAGCTCTTGCCGCTTGCTCTAATCGCGCGAGTTCTGAATTCGACTTGTTATCCATGTTGTCCCTTATATTCAGTATCAACGCATTAACGCTGGCATTAGACGTTTAAAATGTTGCCAATGACTTAGTACAGCAATCTCTGGGTAAGCCTGTGACACTGGGTGTAACTCATCGCTAACGTTATCGACTATATGACCACCGCCAATATAATGAATCACTTTCATTTTGGCCGCGACAGCTGCACTGACGCCAAAAAAGCTATCTTCAATCACCAAACAATGCTGTGGCTCGACACCCATGCGTTTAGCCGCATGCAAAAACAAATCAGGTGCCGGCTTACCTCGTTTGACTTCGCTGGCCGTAAAAACATTCAAACCAAACACATCCGTTAACCCTACTACTTCTAATGCGCTAGTTGTACGCGGTAAACTGCTGCTGGTTGCTATGCAATACGGTACTTTCAAATCTGCCAATATCGATCTAATACCGTCTGTTACGGTTAAATTACGCTCAAACTCAGACAATAGTTGCTGACGATATTCTGCTTCAAATTGTTCAGGTAATGTCAGTGCCAGCAAACGCTTTACTTTGTCGGCGACGGTAGCAAATTGACAACCTAGAAAATGCTGTTGTACAAAAGCCATATCAATGCAGGCGCCTAATTGAGCAAGTTTTTCGATTAACACATTAGCGCTAATCACCTCACTGTCGATCACAACCCCATCGCAGTCGAATATTATTAATTGTGTATTTATGTTCATATGCTCGCCTTACCAGATCAAGTCAGATAACTAACCATATTTTACAGCGTGCTGAACCTGAAACCACAATAATAAATCCAACATCACATTCTGTAGAGTTGTACAAAACTCAAATAACGTGGATAAGTGACCACATTACACTAACTAGAGTAAACATTCGCACCACGAGTGAGCATATGCCCTAGCAGTGAGCATATTCCCTCTTATAAATATTGATGTCAATCACAATTCTCTAATTAAATAAGCAAAACAAGCTTTAGCGATTGCTTATACATGCAACCCAATTATAAAATATTATTTAAATTCAATAGAATATTTTCAACACAGTTGATTCAATTTGTTATTTCATCAATGTAAAAGTTCAAAAAACAGACTATTTCTATTGTAAAACAATTGTAAATTATCGCTTTTTTAGTTGAAAATCGTACTAAAGGTAAGCGACAAGATAAAGAATGAACACGCAATATATGCATTACTTTGGTGCTAAAAACAGGTCTTAGTTATGAATTAATGCCAATTTGGGTGATGTTTACATGCCTAGACATACGGAAGTTAAATATTCAACAAAATATAGCGTTCATAAAATAAGCTATTACTGTAATAAAATTACATTCCGTTATGCATTTGTGGTCATCATCACAGCAAATAGCGCATTAAAGTTGTAATTTTATTTACAAAGAATATTTTGCAAAACTGATTTGTTGAATATTTTTAAAGGAAACCACTATGACAGTTACCAATACACAAGAGCTTGATTTATTAGTTGAGCGCGTTGCCAAAGCTCAAGCCGAGTTTGCAAACTTTAGCCAAGAAAAAGTCGATACTATCTTTAGAGCGGCTGCTTTAGCTGCAGCAGATGCACGCATATCTCTGGCAAAAATGGCCGTAACCGAAACCGGCATGGGTGTATTAGAAGATAAAGTGATTAAAAACCACTTCGCATCTGAATACATTTATAACAAATACAAAGATGAAAAAACCTGCGGTATTTTATCTGAGGACTTAACCTTCGGTACCATTACTATTGCAGAGCCGGTCGGAATTATTTGCGGTATTGTCCCCACAACTAACCCTACTTCTACTGCTATTTTTAAAGCGCTTATTAGCTTAAAAACCCGTAATGGCATTATTTTCTCACCACACCCAAGAGCTAAAAACTCAACGACTACAGCGGCTAAAATTGTATTAGATGCCGCAGTTGCAGCAGGTGCACCTAAAGATATTATTGGCTGGATTGACCAACCTAGTGTTGCATTGTCTAATCAGTTAATGACTCATGCAAAAGTTAACCTCATTTTAGCCACCGGTGGACCAGGCATGGTTAAAGCAGCATATTCATCAGGTAAACCAGCCATTGGTGTTGGCGCAGGCAATACACCTATTGTTATCGATGAAACAGCAGACATCAAACGCGCGGTAAGCTCTATATTAATGTCAAAGACCTTTGACAATGGTGTGGTATGTGCTTCTGAACAAGCGGTGATTGTAGTCGACAGCATTTATAAGCAAGTTAAAGAGCGTTTTATCAGTCACGGTGGTCATATTCTGTCTAAAGCGGAAACTGCGGCAATGCAAAGTGTCATCCTTAAAAACGGTGGCCTTAATGCCGATATCGTAGGCCAGAGTGCTGTTGCGATAGCCGCAATGGCAGGTTTTGAAGTGCCTAGTACCACCAAAGTGCTTATTGGTGAAGTGACTGATATTGATGATGCTGAAGCCTTTGCTCACGAGAAATTATCTCCGTTATTAGGGATGTATAAAGCAAAAGACTTTAATGAGGCAATGGACAAAGCGGAAGCCTTAGTTACCTTGGGCGGTATTGGTCATACATCTGGTTTATATACCAATCAAGACACCCAGGATGAGCGCGTTAAAGCCTTTGGTTTTAGAATGAAAACAGCCCGTATTTTGATTAACACTCCTGCTTCTCAAGGTGGTATTGGTGACTTATATAACTTCAAGTTAGCCCCATCATTAACACTAGGTTGTGGTTCATGGGGCGGTAATTCAATTTCTGAGAACGTCGGACCAAGTCACTTAATCAATAAAAAAATGGTCGCTAAGAGGGCTGAAAACATGTTGTGGCATAAGCTTCCATCATCTATTTATTTCCGTCGCGGTAGCTTACCAATAGCACTTGAAGAGTTAAGTGATAAAAAACGCGCGCTGATCATCACTGACAAGTTTTTATTTAATAACGGTTACTGTAATGAAACCTTAAAAATTCTGAAAGCACAGGGGCTTGAAACCGAAATTTTTTATGAAGTAGAAGCTGACCCAACCTTAGCCATTGTGCGCCAAGGCGCTAAAGTTGCGCAAAGCTTCCAACCTGATGTGATTATTGCATTAGGCGGTGGTTCGCCAATGGATGCTGCGAAAATCATTTGGGTTATGTACGAACATCCTGAAGTTGATTTTGCCGATCTAGCGCTGCGTTTCATGGATATTCGTAAACGTATTTATAAATTTCCTAAGATGGGCGTTAAAGCTCAAATGGTTGCCATTCCGACAACCTCAGGTACTGGATCAGAAGTGACTCCTTTTGCCGTGGTAACCGATGAAGTAACCGGAAAGAAATACCCTATTGCGGACTATCAATTAACCCCAAATATGGCGATTGTCGATCCTAACTTAGTCATGGACATGCCAAAATCACTGACCGCTTTTGGTGGTATTGATGCTGTCACACATGCGTTAGAAGCTTATGTGAGCGTGATGGCAAACGAATACAGTGATGGCCAAGCACTGCAGGCATTAGACCTATTATTTAAGTACCTACCGGACTCTTATGAATTTGGTGCTAAAGCACCCGTTGCTCGTGAAAAAGTCCATAATGGTGCCACCATAGCCGGTATTGCTTTTGCCAATGCATTCTTAGGCGTTTGTCACTCAATGGCGCACAAATTAGGTGCTGAGTTTCACTTAGCTCATGGTTTGGCTAATGCATTATTAATCTCTAACGTGATCCGCTTTAACGCGACAGATATGCCCACCAAGCAAGCAGCATTTAGTCAATACGACCGCCCTAAAGCCTTATGTCGTTATGCGGCCATTGCAGATTATTTAAAGCTAGGCGGTAAAACGGATGCTCAAAAAGTTGAAAAACTGATTGAGAAAATCGAACAGCTAAAAACAACTATTGGTATTCCTGCATCAATTCAAGATGCTGGCGTTAATGAAGCAGATTTTATCGCCAAACTGGATGAACTGGCTGAAGATGCATTTGATGATCAGTGTACTGGCGCCAATCCACGTTACCCGTTGATTAAAGAGCTAAAACAAGTGTTATTAGACAGCTTCTATGGCCGAGCTTATAAAGACTAGTCGATTCGATAATAAGCAGTAAGCTTTTAACATTACGCCTTACCATATTGTAAGGCGTTTTTTATGTCTTAAACATGCATCCGAAAACGAGTCTGTTTCAAATCAACACGGCTAGCGGAGTAAAGTGTCGTTTACAATCTGTTGATTATCTCGAAAACTGTCTACTGAGCTAATGCCAGCATAACGGCCTTATTGGCATGTATTTGAGTCGTATCATACAAAGGAACATGGGTATGTTGCTGCTGCACTAGCAAGGCTATTTCAGTACAACCTAAAATTACCGCCTCAGCTCCTTGTGCATATAATTTATCAATAATACCAAGATAGCATTGCCGTGATTGCGGATTAATCGTGCCCAGACATAACTCTTGATATATCACGTCATGGATTAATGTTTGCTCGTCTGATGAAGGTACTAGTACTTCAATGGGATAGTTATCGTTTATCCGCTGCTTATAAAAGTCCTGTTCCATGGTAAAGCGCGTGCCGAGTAAGCCGACTTTACTGATCCCATCGGCTAACAACACCTCAGCAGTGGCATCAGCAATATGCAAAATGGGTATAGAGATTTGTGCTTGGACCTCATCAGCCACTTTGTGCATGGTATTGGTACAAATCAACAAAAAATCTGCCCCGCCAGCTTCAACCGCTTTCGCTGCAGTCGATAAGTGAATAGCAGTGTCATTCCACAACCCCTTATGTTGTAGGGTTTCTATTTCAGCAAAATCAACACTGTATAAACAAATCTTGGCTGAATGCAGTCCGCCTAGAGCAGACTTCACGCCTTGATTAATGGCTTTGTAGTAATTGAGTGTCGACTCCCAACTCATACCACCTATCATACCGATTGTTTTCATACTCACTCCGGTCATTGAATGCTGTAGGTCTATAAAGACATTATTATCATGATAGAAACATAATGTGGGATAACAAGCTTAATGGCGGATCGATATTGTCTATTTCAGGCTTAGGTCGATTAACCGCTTTGTGGCTCCAAGGTGTCATGACTTACGATAAATACCTGACTGTGGTAGATTCATTTTTAGGTAGATAACAAAAAACCAGCTAATGCTGGTTTTATTCTAGCCATATAAAATGGTGCTATCAATGGATAAGTGTTTTGTTGGTTACGACTTAAATGGCATTGCACCTAAGTAGTCTTTTTTGCCCACTTCAACACCATTATGACGCAAAATTGCATAGGTAGTTGTCACATGGAAATAAATATTAGGAATGGCATGTTCAAAAGCGAAATCACGCCCAGTAAGATATTTATCTTCCCAACGACGATGAGTAATTTTACGCGTTTCTGCACCAGCAAAGTCTTCGGCTGTAAATGTGGCTAAATAATCGACAACAGAAGCGATACGAGTTTGTAACTCCGCTAATGTCGTCTCATTATCTTCATGTTTTGGCGCACTATCTTCTTGGCCAGTTAAACGCGCGACGGCTAATTTGGCTGTATCGCACGCAATTTGCACTTGGCGAGTTAAGTTAAATTGATCAGGCGCTAAACGTGAATTAAGTAACACCGACATTTCAATTTTTTTAGCTTCTGCAAAGCCTTCACCTTTGACAAGGATTGCACTTAGGTTATTAAGCATTTTACTAAATTGTACAACCGTTAAATCATAAAGCATGGAGAATACCTCTTAATATGAATGAACTTGCTTTGTTATCGACTTAAAGCATCAATAAATTTGTGTTAAATCATTCATCATCATTTTATGGAATCGCGATGAATGGTGCTGCTATGAAAAGTTTATCTCACATATCATAATGATTAATGATTAATGATTAATGATTAATGATTAGTGATTAATGATTAGTGATTAGTGATTAATGAGTATTTTAGTAAGCTGCATCAATGTGCTAAACATTATACGGTTTCTAATAAAACACCAGTAAATACATATAAAAAAACCAGCAGATGCTGGTTTTTGAATCATCACACAATAAAGAGATTACAGTGCAGCAAGCGCTTCTTTACACAGTTGGGTAATGCGATCCCACTCTTCGTTGTCTACTGCATCAGTCGGTGCTATCCAGCTACCGCCAATACAATCAACATTTGATAGTGCTAAGTAATCTTTATAAGTCGCAGGGCTAATACCGCCTGTTGGACAGAAACGAATATCAGACAATGGGCCAGAGAATGATTTCAGTGCATTGACGCCACCAGAAGCTTCTGCTGGGAAAAACTTGAAGTGAGTGTAACCCAACTCCATACCCACCATGATCTCAGAAATACTAGCCACACCAGGAATCAATGGCACAGTACCTTTCTTGGCGGCTTTTAGTAAATCAACCGTTGCACCAGGAGTGATAATAAACTGTGAACCAGCAGCAACCGCTTGGTTTAGCTGAGCTTCATTTAAAATAGTCCCTGCACCAACAAGTGCTTCAGGTACTTCTTTAGCAATCTTTGCAATCGCTTCAAGGGCGCAAGGTGTACGAAGCGTAACTTCAAGTACACTAATACCGCCAGCCACTAAGGCTTTTGCTAAAGGCACAGCATGTTCAATTTTATTAATGACCATGACCGGAACTACCGGGCTGCGTTTAAACACGTCATGTGGTTGAAGCAACCAGTTATTAGGCTCAATCATATTACCGACTTCCTTTTATTTTTAATATAATTCATCAATAGCGTTAGTACTGCGAGCACCTGTTTCAGGGCTGCTTAAACTACGTCGAAGCGCGCCAAACAATTCACGGCCCATGCCATAACTTGAATGATGCAAATCCACTTTACCTGCAGTTCGACTTGCAAGTGTTTTCTCGTCTACAAACAGGGTTAATTCACCCGTTGTCGCATCAACACGAATCACATCGCCGTTTTCAACTTTGGCAATCAGACCACCATCAAGTGCTTCTGGGGTTAAATGAATTGCAGCAGGAACCTTACCAGAGGCTCCAGACATACGGCCATCGGTGACCAACGCCACTTTGAAACCTTTGTCTTGTAAGGTGCCTAAATAAGGTGTGAGCTTATGAAGCTCAGGCATACCATTAGCTTTAGGGCCTTGACCTCGAACAACCACAACACAATCTCTGTCAAGCTCGCCTGCCTGAAATAGTGCGTCGAGTTTGTTTTGATCATCAATCACAATCGCAGGACCTTCAATCACACGATTATTATCAGGTACTGCAGACACTTTAATCACCGCACGGCCTAAATTACCTTTCAATAATTTCAAGCCGCCATTGCTTTGAAACGGTGTAGCAAGGTGGGTTAATACTTCTTTGTCTAAGCTTTCCGTCACACCATCAACCCACTTAAGTTCGCCATCAAGCAAACGAGGTTCTTGGGTATAACGACGCAAGCCGTAACCAGCAACGGTATTGACATCTTCATGCAATAAACCGCCATCAAGTAACTCTTTAATCAACAATGCCATGCCGCCAGCAGCGTGGAAGTGATTAATATCGGCATGACCATTTGGATATACGCGGGCTAATAATGGTACTGCATCAGATAAATCAGAAAAATCATCCCAATTAACGATAATGCCTGCGGCGCGAGCTGCTGCGACAATATGCATGGTTAAGTTAGTTGAACCACCTGTCGCAAGAATACCCACAATGCCGTTCACTACTGACTTTTCAGATACCACTTCACCAATTGGTGTGTACTGAGTGCCCATTGACGTTAAACGACAAACTTGTTTAGCGGCCATTTTGCTCAATTCATCACGTAATGGATCGTCAGGATTAACAAACGATGAACCAGGTAATTGTAAGCCCATAATTTCAAGCATTAACTGGTTAGAGTTAGCCGTACCATAGAAAGTACAAGTGCCAGCGCTATGATATGACTTAGCTTCAGCTTCAAGCAGTACAGCACGATCAACTTGCCCTTGAGCAAATTGTTGACGAATACGTGCTTTCTCTTTGTTTGGAATACCCGACTTCATTGGCCCAGCAGGCACAAATAGCATCGGCAAATGACCAAAACTTAACGCGCCAATTAATAAACCCGGGACGATTTTGTCGCAAATACCCAGCAGTAACGCGCCATCAAACATGTTGTGCGATAAACCTATCGCAGTAGACATCGCAATGACTTCACGACTCAGTAGACTTAACTCCATGCCCGGCTGACCTTGGGTCACGCCGTCACACATAGCAGGAACACCGGCAGCAACCTGCGCCACACTGCCTACGTCCACACATGCTTGCTTAAGCATATTTGGATAGGTTTCGTAGGGTTGATGCGCTGACAACATGTCGTTAAATGCGGTTACGATACCAATATTGGCTTTCGTCAGTTGACGTAAAGAGTCTTTGTCCGCTGGCTGACAGGCCGCGAATCCATGAGCCAAATTGCCACAACTTAGGGCGCTACGATGAACACCTTTGGCTTTGGCATCGTTTAAGGCCGTTAAATACGTTGAACGAGACTGTTTACTGCGTGCGATAATTCTATCGGTGACGGCTTGTACTACTGAGTGCATGGTAAAACTCCTTACGCGCTATAGAACACATCAACGGGCGTTTTACGCTGCGCTAATACGGCTCTAATGGGCATTTGGGTAACATCATCATTCTCAAGAGCCTGATGATAAACAGTTAATTTTGGTTCTCCGACAAGATGCAAATAAATCTGACGACTATTTAAAATGGCATCTTTAGACAAAGTGATACGTGCATGTGGAGCCGTAGTCGGATTGACCGCAACACACAAAGCTTTAGTGGTTAATGCATTATCAAGTTCTGCGCTGCAAGGGAACCACGAACAAGTATGCCCATCAGTACCCATCCCCAATATCACCACATCAAACGGACGCGGGAAATTAGCCAATGATTCGCTGGTCATATCGCAACCGGCTTCAGGGGTTGCGAACATATTTTTTAAACCACGAAACTTTCCACTGGCAGCACGGTTTTGCAATAAATGCTCGCGAACCAATCTTTCATTTGAATCTTTTTCATCAGAGCCAACCCAACGTTCATCAGCCAAAGTGATATAAACATCACTCCAGTCGACGAGCTTATGGCTTAATAGCTCAAATAATTTCAACGGTGTTGAACCACCCGATACCACTAAGCTGGCTTTGCCACGAGTGTCGACAGCATCTTGTAATTGCTTCGCAATTTTGTCGGCTAATTTAGCTTCTAAATCAGCTGGAGTGTCGAACGATTTAAATACAGTATCTTTAATCATGTAAGCTCCCTACTCGTCCCAAGAACGACCATCTTTGGTTATCAATGCAACCGATGCCACAGGTCCCCATGTTCCACAAGGATAAGGCTTAGGCCTTTCGCCACTTTGTTCCCAAGACTGAATGATGCCATCGACCCATTTCCACGCTTGCTCAACTTCATCACGACGCACAAACAGCGCTTGATTACCAAGCATCGCTTCTAATAACAAACGTTCATATGCATCTGCAATACGTTCGTTTTTAAAAGTGTCACTGAAACTTAAATCAAGCTTGGTCGTTTGTAGACGTTGCTTTTGCTCAAGACCAGGAACTTTGTTCATCATCTGAATTTCAACCCCTTCATGAGGTTGTAAGCGGATGGTCAATTTGTTTGGTGGCAGATTACGTAAGCTTGCTCGGTACAAGTTATGCGGTGGGTTTTTAAAATACACCACAATTTCACTGCTCTTGAACGGCATACGCTTGCCACTACGTAAATAGAATGGCACACCAGCCCAACGCCAATTATCAATATCAACACGAAGTGCCACAAAGGTTTCGGTGTTTGATTGTGTATTGGCATCTTCTTCTTCGAGATAACCAGGAACAGGCGAGCCTTTTAAGAAACCCGCACTGTATTGACCACGAACGGTATTTTCATACACATTGTCTTGGTTAATTGGACGCAGTGACTTGAGTACTTTTACTTTTTCATCACGAATACTGTCAGCGTCTAAATTAACTGGAGGATCCATCGCAACCAAAGTTAACACTTGTAGTAAATGGTTTTGGATCATGTCACGCATTTGGCCTGCGCCATCAAAGTAGCCCCAGCGCCCTTCAATACCCACTTCTTCAGCTACAGTAATCTGGACATGATCAATCGTGCGATTATCCCACTTAGAGGCAAACAATGAGTTAGCAAAACGCAAAGCAATCAAGTTTTGTACTGTTTCTTTACCTAAGTAATGGTCTATGCGGTAAACCTGGTTCTCATTAAAGAACTCGGCAACTTGGTCATTAATCACATGCGATGATTCTAAATCGGTACCAATTGGCTTTTCCAGCACAACACGGGTATCAGATTGAATAAGGTCTTGTGCATGTAAACAACGGCAGATGGCACCGAAAATCGAAGGAGGTGTCGCGAAGTAGTTCACCATGACGCGTTTACTTGGTTCAAGTAAATCGTGGAAGGCACTGTAGCCTTCAGGATCTGTAAAATTAGTACCGATATAATGACAACGACTGAGGAAGCGCGCTAACGTTGTTGGGCAAAGTTCGTCTTTAACAAATGTATTTAGTGCTTTAGTAACGAGGGCGATAAACTCTTCTTGAGTGAATGCGTCTTTTGCTACACCGATTACCTTGGTTTCTTTATCAAGTAATTCTGCTTTATCTAGCTGATATAGAGAAGGTAATAATTTACGCCTAGCTAAATCGCCTTTTGTACCGAAAAGTACGAAGTCGCAAGCCTTGGCTCCAATTGATTTGCCCATTGCTGAAAGCTCTCCTAATAATATGTGTGTGTCATGTTCGAATTCGGTCGATGAATAAAAACACACTTTTGTTGTAATATAACAACAGAATTTAAATATTGCATCTTTAATTTGCATTTATTCTATTGTTGTTAATCTAGTCATGTGTATCTATTATCTGCTATGATTTTCTACCAATTACAAGGCTTGAGAACCATTCAACCGTGATCTATGTCTTGAAAAATAACTACAGATTACTGTCAAAGGTAAATAAATAACTTAAATCACGTAATTCCTGTAAGTTATGATATAAAATTACATTACCTACTTTTAGCTACTTTTTAGCGGATGCTTGCTTATGAATACCCTTGAAAAGGTTCAAAAAAGCCTTACCCAATTTAGTAAATCGGAACGTAAAGTTGCCGAAGTCATATTAGCCTCACCGCAAACAGCTATACATTCAAGTATTGCCACATTAGCCAAAATGGCTGATGTTAGTGAACCAACTGTTAACCGATTTTGTCGTCGATTAGACACAAAAGGGTTCCCTGATTTTAAGTTACATTTGGCTCAAAGTCTTGCTAACGGTACACCTTATGTTAGTCGACATGTTGAAGAAGATGATACGCCTGAGTCGTACACAACAAAAATCTTCGAATCTTCAATGGCATCGCTCGATACTGCCCGTCAAAGTTTAGATACATCAGCGATAAATAAAGCAGTCGATATTCTCACTCAAGCCAAGACTATTTCGTTTTTTGGCCTTGGTGCATCAGCGTCTGTAGCCCACGATGCGCAAAACAAGTTCTTTCGTTTTAATGTACCAGTAATATGCTTCGATGACGTGTTAATGCAGCGAATGAGCTGTATTAACTGTAATGAAGGCGACGTAGTCGTATTGATTTCGCATACTGGCCGGACTAAATCACTGATTGAAATAGCTCGTATTGCACGTGAAAACGGCGCTGCTGTGATTGGTATTACCGCCCGTAACTCACCATTGTCTTATGAGTGTACATTGCCTGTAACGATGGAAGTGCCCGAAGACACCGACATGTATTTACCGATGGCATCGCGCTTAGCGCAATTGGTTACTATAGATGTGTTGGCAACAGGCTTTACCTTACGCCGCGGCCCTCGTTTCCGTGATAATTTAAAACGTGTAAAAGAAGTGTTGAAAGAATCTCGTGTGAACAAGGATTTAACCATCTAAATTGATGGGCGGTTAAATAAACATATCTTATGGATTATTTAACTGCGTAAATTGTTTGTTTTAGGCTGCATAAAGATAGAGTCTATACTCTATAAAGTGATAACTTTGCATGAAGCTTTCAAGATAACTGGTAAATAATTACACAATTCAGTTATGTTTGATCGCGTAAAATCTCATCGACAGCTATCAAATATTGTTCTTAAGGCCAAACGGTTTAGTCTGTTTGGCCTTTTTTATTATAAAAATCGCTAATCTGTCACATAAATTACATATTAAAAACGATCATTTTGTTGGTAACTTTACTACATTTTCCCAGAATGTCTGTTAATATAGTTACATCATTTAAGTGCTAAGATTGTTTAAGTACTTTAAATAACCAAATTCAATTTAACAAAAAATCTTTCTTATCATTAACGGAGTATCTTATGTTCCGCAGAACTAAAATCGTTACTACACTTGGACCAGCAACTGACCGCGATGACAATTTGCGTAAAATTATCGCCGCAGGAGCTAACGTTGTTAGACTTAACTTCTCACATGGTTCACCAGAAGATCATTTAAAACGTGCTACAGATACACGTAGAATCGCTAAAGAATTGGGCAAGCATGTCGCTATTTTAGGTGACTTACAAGGTCCTAAAATACGTATTTCTACCTTCAAAGATAACCAAAAAATCAAACTTAACTTAGATGATAGCTTTATTCTTGATGCTGACTTAGCAAAAGGCGAAGGCGATGATAAACAAGTTGGTATTGATTACAAGCAATTGCCTAATGATGTAGTCATTGGCGATATACTAATGCTTGATGATGGTCGAGTGCAGTTAAGAGTTGACCGTGTTGAAGGCCACAAAGTCTTCACAACGGTTACTGTAGCTGGCCCGTTATCGAATAACAAAGGCATTAATAAGAAAGGTGGCGGCTTAACCGCTCCGGCCCTAACTGAAAAAGACATGGCAGATATTAAAACTGCAGCCTTAATTGATGTTGATTTCTTAGCCGTATCATTCCCACGTACTGGTGCTGATCTTGATCTAGCACGTGCGTTAGCACTTGAAGCCGGCAGTAAAGCGCTAATTGTCGCTAAAGTTGAACGTGCTGAAGCCGTTGAAAGCGATGAAGCAATGGATGATGTTATCCGCGCATCAGATGTAGTCATGGTTGCTCGTGGTGATTTGGGTGTCGAAATTGGTGATGCTGCACTTGTTGCCGTACAAAAACGCCTAATTGAACGCTCGCGTCAACTCAACAAAGCTGTGATCACTGCGACCCAAATGATGGAGTCGATGATTACCAGCCCAATGCCAACACGTGCAGAAGTAATGGACGTGGCTAACGCAGTGTTAGACGGTACTGATGCGGTAATGCTTTCAGCAGAAACTGCCGCTGGTGACTTCCCTGAAGAAACCGTTATGGCAATGGCTAACGTTTGTTTAGGCGCTGAATTACACCCAAGTGTCAATGTGTCTAAGCACCGCATGGATCAACGCTTCTCTTCTGTTGAAGAAACGATTGCCCTTTCAACCATGTATGCGGCTAACCATTTACCTGGCGTTAAAGCGATTATTTCGTTAACAGAATCTGGCGCGACAGCTAAATTAATGTCACGTATTAGCTCTGGTTTACCTATTTTTGCATTATCTCGTCATCAAAAGACATTAGCCAGCATGGCAATGTACCGTGGTGTACAACCAATTGAGTTTGACTCAACTGCGTACCCTGCCGATGAGCTAGCTAAAGAAGCATTAAATTGCATGGTGAACAGAGGTTATTTAGTCAGTGGTGATATGGTACTGATGACTAAAGGTGACGCGATGGAAACCATCGGTGGCACTAACACTTGCAAAGTGTTGATCGTTGCTTAATCAAGCCGAGCATAACGAGTAACATTCACTAACGTACATGCAGTGATATACACTCGTTAATAATAAAGCCAATCTTCGGATTGGCTTTTTTATCCGTTATTTTTGAGCTCTTGCGACATAGCGCAATAAAGTGACGTTAAACGTTGCAACCGCTTGTTCGCTTAACAGCTTACCCCCAGAACGTGATGGATAAAAAAAGCCCCGACAAAGTCAGGGCCAATTTGTTTCAAAGATCTATATCAAATTAATCAACTGAGATTATAGTTTCTCAAAGTCATTCACGTTGATAGCAGCTAAACGTAATACGTCCGCCTCAACAAGCTGTTTATGCTCAGCTTCAGTGATAATGTCTTTCTCTAACGCCACGTCAAATAACTCAAGCATAGGAAGCTTAGACTTTACATGGCCACTACGTTGTGCCTTCTTAAGTTTCTTATACAAATCTTTCGCTGCATATTTAGCTAAGAACGCATTTTCAACTTCAGCAATACCACTAGTGTCACCTTCAAACTCTCCACAAAGGAAAGTAATGCGATCACGAGCAGGTCCAGGCTTAAGCATACCTTTGACTAAATCAACCGCATACTTATCGCTTGGCGCATTGAAGTGATTACCCAATGGGAAAATCAATACTCGTAGTAATACCGCGGCAATTTTACTCGGGAAATTACGAATCGCGTCATTAAGCGCTTTAGCCGCTAAATGTAAACGCTCAGTCATAACATAATGTACTGCCGGTAAATCATCTTGCTGACGACCATTGTCTTCAAACAGTTTTAACGTAGCAGATGCAAGATATAACTGACTTAGTACATCCCCCATACGCGCAGAAAGCATTTCTTTACGCTTAAGGTCCCCGCCCATAATTAACATCGATAAATCAGTCATAATGGCCAGTGACGAAGAGATACGCGTCATGTCACGATAATACTGCTGCGTTGGGCCACTCACTGGTGCACTGGCAAAACGGCTGCCTGTTAATGCACTACCAAATGAACGTAATGCATTACCCATCGCATAACCAATGTGACCTAGCAACAAAGAATCAAAACGATCTAATGCAGAAGTTTCATCTTCCATTGCTGCGGCTTCCATTTCAGCCAAAACATATGGATGACAACGGGTTGCACCTTGACCAAAAATCATCAATGAACGAGTAAGAATGTTTGCACCTTCTACCGTAATTGAAATAGGTGTTGCCATATAAGCATGACCTAAATAGTTTTTAGGCCCTAATTGAATACCTTTACCTGACTGGATGTCCATCGCATCTTCTAACACATCACGGCCTAGCTCTGTCATGTGGTATTTTGCAATGGCGGTCACCACTGAAGGTTTAACTTTTAAGTCGATACCTTGTGTGGTTAAACGTCGTGCAGCTTCCAGCTGGTAAGTATTGGCGATGATACGCGCCATCGCTTCTTGTACGCCTTCAAAAAGACCAATAGGCATACCAAACTGCTGACGAACGTAACTGTAGGCTGTGGTCGTTTTGGTACAGACATGGCCTGATGCGGTTGCCAGAGCAGGTAATGAGATACCACGTCCTGCAGATAAGCATTCAACCAGCATACGCCAGCCTTTACCGGCAAACTGTGGTCCACCAATAATCCAATCTAATGGAATAAATACATCTTCACCACTTGTTGTACCGTTCATAAACGCCATCATTAATGGGTTATGACGACGACCAATCTCAACACCTTTATGGTCAGTTGGGATCAACGCACACGTAATGCCTATGTTTTTAACGTCACCGAGTAAACCGTCCGGATCGCGCATTTGGAACGCTAAACCGAGCACGGTAGCAACTGGTGCTAAGGTAATATAGCGTTTGTTCCACGTTAGGCTTAAACCTAATGTCTCTTCGCCTTCAAATTCGCGCAGGCAAACAACACCGATATCGGGTATCGCACCAGCATCACTGCCCGCTTCTGGGCCCGTGAGCGCGAAACAGGGAATGTCTTTACCAACAGCAAGTGAAGGTAACCAACGCTCCTTTTGCTCTTGAGTACCATAATGGGTCAACAACTCTCCAGGGCCTAAAGAGTTAGGTACCATTACGGTCACGGCAGCACTGACACTACGCGTGGCTATTTTGGCTACAATCGTTGAGTTTGCATAAGCAGAAAACTCGCGTCCACCGTACTTTTTAGGAATGATTAACGCAAAGAAACCTTGTTCTTTAAAGTATTGCCATAACTCTGGCGGGAGATCTTTGCGATTATGGACGATATCAAAATCGTCGATCATGGTTAATGCGGTTTGAACTTGATTATCAATAAAGTCTTGTTCTTCAGCGCTTAACGTTGGTTTACCGTAGCTGTGTAAGGTATTCCAGTTTGGCTTTCCGCGGAATAACTCACCTTCCCACCAAACATCACCCGCTTCCATTGCTTCTTTCTCGGTACTCGACAAAGGAGGCAATACTTTTTTGAAAAACGAAAATACTGGACGCGTAATAAATTGCATCCTGATATTACGCACGCCAAAGAGGACAATGATCGCTATAACTAGCAATATGACGATACTCATTTTATACCTTCTTAGTTTGTTAACACAGGGACAGCAACGCCTGCTGCCATGTAGGGGATTACTTTACGGATAATGGCTTCAATATTGTTATGTTCACCATAATCTGCTGTGGCAATTTCATTTAATGCATCTGCAGAAGCCATAGTGAACACAATAGTCCCTAAAGTGAAGTGCAAACGCCAAAACATTTCTGCTGCAGGTATGTGAGGTGCACTGGCTGATACCGCTTGTACAAACGTCGCTAAATGCTCACCATAATGCGTGGTAATAAACCAGCGCAAATGACCTTGGCTTTCAATATAACCGCGACCTAACAGCTGCAAGAAAATAATCGTGCCACCGTTGCGTACTTTATTGAGTTCAAGTAACGGTTTAATTAAAGCAGAAAAAATCTCGTTTAGTGACGCATTCTCAGGCGCATGATGTATACGTTTAATCTCTACCGCGGCGCTTGGCATAAATACATCTAAGTATCTTGCTAACACAGCTCGAATTAATTCTTTTTTTGAACCAAAATGGTAATTAACAGATGCCAAATTGACTTCAGCTTTGCTGGTGATCAGTCGTAACGACGTTTCAGAAAAACCTCTTTCAGCAAACAACTTTTCAGCTGCATCGAGTATTCTTGTTTTTGTATCAGTACGGCTTGCCATTCCCAGACCCAAGTTAATTTAAACACCTGTTTAAATTAATCATTGAGTGCACAGATGTCAATCGAAATTGTCAGCTTTCTTTATTAAGACAAATAACAAAAATCGTAACAACCACACCAGATTGTTAACTAATATGCAATACATGCTGTTTTTCGGTACACTGATGCCGATAATAAAAACAAGGATGCACACAACATGAACTTGCCTTTAAAACGACCGTCTCAAATTGCACTTATTGTTTCAATAGCATTAGGCTTAAGTGCCTGTAGCGACACGAATGCGACCACTCAGATACCTACTGAAAAGATAGATACCGCTGCGGCTATCGATTTTGTCAATAGAGCTGAAGCCGATTTAGCCAATTTATCAATTGAAGCTAATCGGGCTGAATGGATTTATTCCAATTTTATCACTGATGACACCGCGGCGTTGTCTGCCGCTATGGGTGAAAAAGTCACCTCAACATCTGTGCGCTATGCAACTGAAGCGGCGAAATATGCCAATGTAGAGCTTGATGCTGTTAATGCCAGAAAACTTAACAGCTTACGCAGTAGCCTTGTTTTACCAGCCCCTCTAGACCCAGCTAAAAACGCAGAACTTGCCAGCATCGCGTCTGAACTTAACGGTTTATATGGTAAAGGCAAATACTGCTTTGCCGACGGTCGCTGCCTCACTCAACCAGAGCTTTCCAATATAATGGCAGAGTCGAAAGACCCTGCAGTGCTTTTAGAAGCTTGGAAAGGTTGGCGTGAAATAGCCAAACCAATGCGTCCACTATTTGAACGTGAAGTCGAATTAGCTAATCAAGGTGCACAAGATTTAGGTTACGCCGACTTATCTGAATTATGGCGAAGTCAGTATGACATGGAGCCAGAAGCATTCTCTGCCGAATTAGATCGTCTATGGGCACAAATTAAGCCTCTATATGATTCATTACATTGTTATGTTCGTGGTGAACTAAATGAGCAATACGGTGACGACGTTGCACCTAAAACAGGCCCTATCCCTGCACATTTATTGGGCAATATGTGGGCTCAGCAATGGGGCACGATTTATAATAGTGTCGCACCTAAAGATGCAGACCCAGGTTACAACGTTACCGAATTGTTAGCCCAGAATGGCTACGATGAAACAAAAATGGTCAAACAAGCTGAAGGCTTTTTCACTTCACTTGGCTTTGGTGCATTACCAGAAACATTCTGGACTCGCTCAATGTTTGTTCAACCTCAAGACCGTGATGTGGTGTGTCATGCATCTGCATGGGATTTAGACGACCAAGATGATCTTCGGATCAAGATGTGCATTCAGAAAAATGCTGAAGACTTTAGCGTTATTCATCACGAATTAGGCCATAACTTCTATCAACGTGCTTATAAAAATCAGCCGTTTATCTTTAAAAACTCTGCCAACGATGGTTTCCATGAAGCCATTGGTGACACGATTGCCTTATCGATTACGCCTAAATATTTGCAAAAAATTGGCTTGCTCGAAACCGTACCCGATGCGTCAAAAGACATTGGCTTATTGTTAAAGCAAGCATTAGATAAAATTGCCTTTATGCCTTTCGGTTTGATGATCGACCAATGGCGCTGGCAAGTATTTAACGGCACCATTAAACCGGAGCAATATAACCAAGCCTGGTGGGACTTACGTGAAAAGTACCAAGGTGTTAAAGCGCCAATTGAACGTACTGAAGCCGACTTCGACCCTGGTGCTAAATACCATGTTCCTGGTAATGTTCCCTATACGCGTTATTTCTTAGCGCATGTTTTGCAGTTCCAATTCCACAAAGCACTGTGTGATATTGCAGGTGATACCGGCCCAGTTCATCGCTGTAGCATTTATGGAAATAAAGAAGCGGGGGCTAAGTTGAATGAAATGCTCGAAATGGGCGCCAGCAAACCTTGGCCGGAAGCACTGAGTGTAGTGACGGGGTCCGATAAAATGGATGCCAAGGCAGTATTAGATTACTTTGCACCATTGCAAGTGTGGTTAGATGAGCAAAATAACCAAGCTAATCGTCAGTGTGGCTGGTAACGCTAGTGATGACCAATTGTACTAATGAACTGTACTAATGAACTGTACTAATGATCTGTACTAAAGGGTTATAGCAATTAGTTGAATTAATAAATAATAAGGCTGAATCAGTAGCTGACTCAAATAAATGGTCACTCAGAAACTCGCATTTTATCATCTAATTAATTCACTCTTAAAAGGACGCCAATATAAATTGGCGTCCTTTTTATTTATATCGATAATTAATCAGCTTAAAACCTACCTAAAACCGCGACCTTTTCTATTCAGCTCACTATTTTCAATCTTTTTTTGCTGTGATTTTTTTAGCATCACAAATATAGCGCCAACGCCACCACTCTGTTTAGTAGCCGAATGGTATGCGATTACGGGGTCAATAAAGCGTAACCAATGACAGACTGCGGATTTAAGCAATCCTGGATAAGGTTTACTTTTATACCCCTTTCCATGGATAACCAGTATGTTACGTTCGCCGCGCTCATAAGCACTTAACACACAATTAAGTAAGCTTTCACGAGCCTGTAAAAGCCGATATTCATGTAAGTCTAATACGGTTTGAAAACGGTACTTTCCAAGACTAAGTTGTTTAAATACTTGGTCTTGGATGCCATCCATTTTATAACTCACCACATCGTCTGGCTTAAGGGGTGCAAATAAATAAGCCTCAGTGGGTAATAACTGTAACAACTCATGTTGCTCAGCTGCCGCTCGCTTTGCCAGTTGCGCATCTGTTAAACTTAATGGATTAAGCCATATTTGGGTGGTTTGTGGTTGATGTTCATATTTAAGAGGGGTCACATCGGCCATTTCTTGTAAAAATAATTCGTCATCACTTAACGACATATGTCACCTCCTACATACTTTGTAAAGATTCTATCCTTTAGCAAAGTTGCTCAATAATTTATAGTTGTGCTAACGGTATCGCTTGCCATTATTGATTTACATTAGATAAAAAGAGAATAATTCCTTGATAAGAATATTGACCATTTTGAATACGCCATGGCTATCTTCACTGCTTCTTGCAGTGAGCCTGTGCGTTAGCAGTTCGAATGTTTATGCCACTGAATCGATCCCTCACCAGGTTTTGAATGCCAATTTTACAAAATTGACTAACGCTTTTGAACAACTCGATTTAGCCGCTATGGAAAACATATATACTGACGATGCAGTTTATATTTCTGAAACACAAGAAAGAGGAATTATTAGCGGTAAAGAAAATATCCTCAATCTGTATAGCCGATTTTTTAATAAAATTAAACGTAAGAACGCTAAACTTGAAGTCGATTTTCGTGTACTTGTACGTTATAGCGAGCCAAATAGCGCAACTGACATCGGTTATTATTTAGTCCGTTTTCACCCAGGAAAAGAATCTGGCGAACCGGTCAGTGAGTTTGCCGGTAAATTTGTGACTGTGTTTACCAAAGACAGTAAACAACAGTGGAAAATTAGTGTCGACTCTAACACTCACGCCGCGCCACATTTTTACTATGACGCTAAACCAGTACCGAATCTTTATTACGGCCGACAATTTATCGCTGCCACGTCAAAAGAATTACCTGATGAACAATAGTGATTTATCCGCGATAAAGCAGGCATCTTGTCCGTGTGGCAGTAGTTTGCCCTACTACCAGTGCTGTGAAGCCTATCATGCCGGTCTTGTTGTAGCAGAGATGCCAGAGCGTTTAATGCGCTCTCGCTATAGTGCTTTTGTATTACGTCAGTTTAGCTACTTGATTGCCACGCATCATCCAGACTATTTACACGGTTTGACTGAACAACAGCTTGCCCAAGGTAAAACTCAGTGGTTAGGTTTACAGGTATTATCATCGAATCAACAGGCTGACTGTGGTGAAGTGACATTTAAAGCGTGGTTTATTGAAAATAAGCATATTGATGCGGTTTATGAATGTTCGTCATTTATCAAAAAAGATGGCTTATGGTTTTACACCGATGGACAGCAAATGCAAACTCGTTTACCCGGCAGAAATGATGCTTGTATCTGTTACAGCGGAAAAAAGTTTAAACAATGTTGTGCTAAACGTATGAGTTAACATCAATAAATAATGCTTAGCCCTTCTTATTGATAATAAATACTGGTGCAGAGTGACTATGTAGATACTAAGCAATCGTAAAACCATTATTTAAATGGGCACTAATTAACAATAGCGACGAAATAGCAATAGATGCGAGTTGCACAATCTTAATCGTCATCAGTAAAGTCCGATTCGCACAACAAGGAATACGCTGACTAAACCAATGAATTGCTCATTAATACTAATTTCTGCGGTTTAGACTCATGGGCATGAATAAACAAAGCAAAATCATTAACACGGATTGCAGGGCTATACAAAAATCCTTGTGCATGATGACAAGCACTTAATGTTAAAAACTCCTCTTGCTCTTTAGTTTCAACCCCTTCAGCAGTTAACGAAATATTCAATGCTTTTGCCATCGCGATAATCGCACTGACAATCTCACGACTTTCGTGGCTAGAAGATATATCCATGATAAACGAGCGATCAATTTTTAATTTAGATATCGGAAATTGCTTTAAGTACTTCATTGAACTGTAACCCGTCCCAAAGTCATCAATCGCTAAACCGACGCCTAACTCTGCCAACTCATGGCATAGATTGATAGCATATCGAATGTCACCCATGAGTTCAGTTTCAGTGATTTCAAGAATTAACGTTTTAGGCTTGATACGATAACGGGTGATTAAGCGCCAAACTTGTTCGTACAAGTTGCCACTAAAAAATTGCCTCGCAGCAACATTCACATGCATCGTAATATTGACGTTTTTATGCTGCCATAAATTCAGTTGCTTACAGGCCGTTTCTAATACCCATTCGCCAATTTGGTTAATCAACCCGGTTTGTTCTGCGATTTCGATAAACGCACCTGGATATAACACGCCTTTTTTAGGGTGATTCCAACGAATTAATGCTTCAGCGCCAATATACTGATTATGTTGTAAGTCCATTAAGGGTTGATAATACAACTCAAATTCTCGACCACGAATAGCACTATGTAAATCACGCTCTATTTCAGCGTTGGTGGTAAACGTTTCAAGTAGTGCTTCATTAAAAAACTGGTAATGTGCACCATTTTTCTTTTTAGCATGTTGTAAGGTAATATCGGCACAAGATAACGGGGCAAACATCCCAACAACAGACTTAATATCAACCACTGCAAGCGCCGGTTTTGGCTCAACTTTCTCACGCGAGATAACCGATGGCGCAGCTAGGTTCATATATAACCGGCTGATCATTTGTTCAATATCGGTCCCAGAGTGCATGGGTGGCAATAACACAGCAAATTCATCGCTACCTATTCTGGCAACATCAATAGCATTAACAGATACAGCAAAGTGTTTTAAGCGCCGTGCGATTTCGATTAAAAGGCTATCGCCTTGAACATGACCATGGGTATCGTTAAAGCGCTTGAAGCCTAATAAATCAATCAGAATCAGTATCCCAGCAGTGGCACGATCTAATTGAGGAGTAAAATGACTACGATTGTGCAAGCCTGTCAAAGAACAATGCCATGCTAAACGCTCTAATTCCGCTTTGTGTAAATATTCTGCCGAATTATCATAACTAGACACTAACGCATAATGCTTACCCTGCTCCGTTACAAACGGGGTAATATGGTAATTTAGCCAATATTCACTGCCATCAATCCGCGCGAGCTTAAGGTTACCTTTAACAATCTCACTATTACGTAATTTACTGATTACATGTTCAAGTAATTGTGGGGTATTTCTAAAAATATCAAGACTCGATGCACTATGGTGCTCAACAGTTTCCCGTGGCAACCCAGTCATTTTCTCATGGGCACTATTAACATACTCGATGATTAGACTATCGGTATTCACCAGCATCACGACATGTTCGGATTGCTCGGTTGCATTGCGCAATAAGTAAATTTGTTCATTGCTATCATAGGTATAACGAGTCGCTAGCGTCAAAGCTAATTGGTCAGCACATTGAATAGCAAACTGAATATCAGATTTTATCCAATTAACTTTTTCACAGCTTTCAACCGATAACACACCTTCAATATGTCCATTAATTCGGATGGCAATATCGATACTGGTGACAATGTTATGATGTTGGTAGTAATCTGAAAATGTTTCAACGAGATTTATGTGCGAGTTATCAGAGGATAAAATATAACGGTGAGATCGTAATTCATTAAAATATTGAGGATCTATTGTGATGTGTCTCAGGTGAGATAAATGACTCAATGATTCATCAATCTTACTGGCTACTAGAGTATGCTCACAAGTAAAATTGTCTTCATCATCAGCAGTAAAATCATCATTCGCAGATTGACTTACGAGAGTCCACACGGATACAAATGACGCAGCGAAATACTCACGCAGCAGTTGACACACTAACTCTGCAGTTTTTGTGAAATCACCTTGTTGTTTAGCACTGGAATTTACAATTAATTCCAATAAGTGCTGTTGCTCTTTTCGATTCATTTACATCCCGAAAAATGGCTTCATAACCCTAAATTTTTACATTATTAATCAGTACACTTGTTATTATTAGTTCTGAAAATCAGAATTTGAGTGATAATGTTACAATAATACATAGGGAGTGAAGTTCGCGTTAAAGGTATGAATAACGTTACATTATCATGCGCTACTATACCTTTTTGTTATGTAAAGCAGATTACACGCGATACTCAAAAACAGCAATCCTTTACTAATATATTGTTACGCTTTATTTGGATTGTTGACACGCTAAACCCACTCCCACAAAATGTGTTTAACATCAATTATATGACAGTGTATATTTCTAATACAAACGACTGAAATCTACAGTTGATTTTCAAGTTGAAAAATCATTTTCTCTACGCTGAACGCAAAATCAAGCTTCAAAGAAATAGTGCTATCTTCATCAATAATGTCCGCTTTAGTATCAGGAAAACGCTCTTGAGCCACTTGCAGCATAGATTGAGCTTGCAATAAGGCATCGTTTCCTACAAAGCTAAGCAGTAATAACGTATCTTCTGCTTCCACAACAGCGCCAATATCTACATAACTGCCGCATTCAGTACAACTGTCACTGACATTTCCTTGTTGCTGTTTAATTTGCTTAATCATTATGTCACCCCATCTGTTTGAACCACGTCAAATGGCAAATATAACTGAGTTTTGGCAAGCTTTTATTTGCCATGCTCACAATTATCAAAATTAAATCATAGTCTCAGGATTTTAGCCTGAAATCTCAGCAGTTAAGCCAGTTGTAAAGATAACGTATTAGATATTTTACGTTGCGTGCTGAGCTGTTCTAGAAAATGCATATCTTCTAATGGGGTGTGTTGTTGGTAAGCATTAATCGCTTTATGCTTAGTTAAGTAATCACAGTTACTTAATACTTCAACCATCGCATCAGATTGAGCACCTCTTATCACTAGCGCTTCAGGTGTCAATGCTTGTTGTAGTTGAAACTGCCGTGCGCCTTGCTGCTGAAATAACATCGCGTTATCAATAGTGTCTGGGTGAATAGAAATATCATCTACTAATAACTGGGGTTGAGGTACAGAAAATTGTTGTCGCAGTTTTTGTGTGCTTTCTACATCATTATCTAACTGAAATTGAGCCATATCGCGAGCATCAACTGACAACATAGCCAATAGCAAACCAAATTCACCGCGACGATTGTTTTCAATCGCAACGTTTAATCGGCTCCCTATTTGTAACTCATTGACTAATGTTGACTCAATTTGCATATAAAAACATCACTACTACTGCTCGATGCTATTTTATCGACCAAACAGTCATAAACTTTAGTAAAATATTCAATTATCCACTTTACATATAAAAGGTTTCTGACTACTATGGCGACCGCAATTGAGGAGGGGTTCCCGAGTGGCCAAAGGGATCAGACTGTAAATCTGACGGCTCAGCCTTCGAAGGTTCGAATCCTTCTCC
>NZ_JBEOPJ010000023.1:0-65346 GCF_040309945.1 Shewanella sp. AC34-MNA-CIBAN-0136
GGTCAAACATCCTTGCCAAAACGGTTTTGATATTTAGATCCGTAAAACACCTTAATAAAAATGACGTTATTGGATTATAGAGTCTGGGGACCCAATAACGCCTGAACTGTTATGTTAGCTGTCTTCCTTAACGGCTAACGGTAGAGCGATAAAGCGGCAAGGATGCAAGATATTTTGCGCTTATTTTTTATTAGAATGTTTGTTGCTGTGTTATCAACTTGCTGGGGGACGAGTTGTTAATACGATCAAACATCCTTGCCAAAACGGTTAATGTTACTAACTTGCCATTGTTTGTAATTGTTGACTTAACTGGGCAATCTTTTGTTGTAAATAGGCTATTTCTGATACGATCGCGCCCTTGCTTTCAGTTTGGCGACTATCGTTACTTCTCACCCATTGATAAACCGTTTTAGCCGACACGCCATATTGTTTTGCTACGTCGGATAATAATCGATTATGGTTTTTAACCTCATTAATCACTTGTCTTTGTAAGTCGATTGGATACTGTCTTGCATTTGACATATTCATCAAATAATTTCCTTCCGATTTATCTATGTTTACCTGAGCGAGTTTCAACTTCATCCCACTGACTGCAACCGAGATGTGCTAAGAAAAAAATGTTTTGGCGGCATTGTGCAATGACATTATTGACCATGACATTTATCGATATAATGCTACGTGTTACGGTTATTTTATTCATCGCTATCTCCTACAATTACAATGGACTGCTTAAAAAATAAACTACTACTTAGTAGGTACGTATTTCTTATATGGAAAGCTTGTGCCAACTTTGATAAATATTTTTAGTTGTTATTTATCAGTACATTACCTATTACCTGTAGTTTTGTTATTTTTGCGTCGCCAACCAGATTGGTGCAATTGCACTAATGTGGTGAGCATGTGCTGCCGGCAACACATTACGGTTGTGATTGTCGTAGCGCAGTATGGATGACAAATATGGCAAAAAAAGGTCACCTTAATGACAAGATGAAGGCAAGGTTTTCACCGAATGAGTTGTTGCCAGTTGATGGTTTGAAAAACGTTAACAAAGTGAGGCTGCAGACATAGCTGCAAAAGTGATCAGAGTACTAAGCGCTTGGTAAATGAGCTTATGTGTGAAAAAGACTTATGTGTATAGAGACGCCGCCGACGTCCGTAAAATTGCACTAGATAGCGCAATTTCGTTGGACGACATGATATGTACGATTTAAATCAATGATTTAGTGCATTAAAAATAATGTGGCTAGGCCCAAAAATGCAAATAATCCAACGACATCTGTTACCGTCGTTAACACCATACCCCCCGCCAACGCAGGATCGATATTTAGCTTTTTTAACATTATGGGGATAGTGGCGCCAGCAAAGCCTGCTACCGTCATATTAATCAGCATGGCACTGCCAATTAATCCACCTAATGCGATGTCGTCTTTCCAAAGCCATACCGCAAAAAAGACCAATACAGACCACATTAAACCGTTCAATAATCCGATGCTTAATTCCTTACCAATTAACCATCGTGAGTTACTTTGGCCAATATGCCCAAGTGCAATCCCGCGGATGACGAGTGCTAGGGTTTGATTACCCGCAACACCTCCCATACTCGGTACAATGGTCATTAAAATTGCGATGGTGGCGAATTGCTCTAAGGTACCTTCAAACATGTTACTGACAGATGAGGCTAGTAATGCTGCAAATAGATTGATGGTTAGCCATAGAGAGCGTCTTAGAGTGCTTTTGAGCACTGGCCCAAAGGTATCTTCATCATCATCCATACCAGCCATTCCCATCATTGAATGTTCGGCATCCTCGCGGATGACATCAATAACGTCATCGATAGTAATTCGACCAAGCAATTTTGCTTGGCTGTCGACGACTGGGGCAGATATCCAATCCATCCGTTCAAATTTTTGCGCCACATCTTTATCGGACATCTCTACAGGAATACTTTCTAATTCTGTGTCCATAATACTGCGGACCGTTACGCTTGGATCGCATGTGAGTAAATCAGCTAATCTTACTCCGCCTAAAACATGATCATGGCGATCCACAACATATAAAGTATCAGTCGTATCAGGTAAATTTCCCCGTTGACGTAAATAGCGTAATACCACTTCGATATTGACATCTGGTCTTAGGGTGACGGTATCAGTATTCATGATACTGCCGGCAGTATCATCTGGGTAACGCAATGCTTGCTCTACCCTATCCCGGTCTTGGCTTCGCATTGATTTGAGCACTTTCTTGTAAACATCATCGGGTAAACTGCGAAGAATATAGGCCATGTCATCTGTATCCATGCCTATTGTGGCCTGGGCAAGCTTCTCTGGTGTCATGCTGCTAATAAGTGAATCTTTAAGCTCTTCACCTAATTCGTCAAGAATTTCCCCTGCATATTGTTGGTCAATGAGTTGCCATAACACCTGACGATTTTTGGGCGGTGATGATTCGAGAATAAGGGCGACATCGTTAGGTGACATGGTATGTAGCATGTTACGGGCATGGACAAACAGACCACTGTCTAGTGCTTGAACAAGTTGATTGAGACGTTGTTCTGTTATCTCATTGTCTAGGTACTCTTTACCCATATATCTACTTCCTATTCGTCATACTTATATTATTCAGTATGTCATTATTCTGGGTTTCTCAGGTTGTACAGTTCAAGGCGTATAAATGCAGAAATAGCTGTCTTTACGTAAGACAATGAAATGCAGAAATAGAATACTTAAATGACTTCTGCGGTGAAATTCTGCAGCAGCCAATGCTGCTTTACATACTATAGACGAACCACGTCACGGAAACAGAGTTGCACTGGATCCGTTGCTAGAAGCGGTAATGTCTTTATCATGTTAAACGCCAACTCCCGCAGAATGAACTGATACTAATGAGATTGGTATCAACTGCGAGAGATAAACCTAAGGGCTAATATTTTTGAGGGACTGATGTCTACTGGTGATCATCAATGTCGTGACAGTTTGGTTAGTATGGCCTAGTCATTTAGAGGCCGCATAAAATAAGGACGACGGTGGCTTAAAGCATGAGTAACTTGCAGCTATTCACACATTACAGGCTATTTATAAATTCAATGCGATTAAAAAATTAACAAGATTCATCAAATTTAGCATTAATGAGATCACACACTGCGTTTAATGCTACTTCAGCATCTGGGCCTTGAGCTGTCACCGTAATCATTTTACCGATACCACTTTCAAGCATTAATAGCCCAAGTACGCTAGCTGCGCTGGCGTTTTTTTCGCCTTGAGTTAAGGTGATGTTAGCATCAAAATCCGCCGCTAACATCGCGAGTTTTGTGGCGGCACGGGCGTGTAAGCCCAATTTATTTGAAATGGTCACTTGGCGTTCAAGTTTGATCATTGACGCGATCCTATGCTCACTTAGTTATTAGTATCACTGATATTTAATTCTCTGTGGCGAGCATTAACCGTGTGTTTACTGCCTTGTCGAAATCGTTTTGCTAATTGATCTGCAATATATACCGAACGGTGCTGACCACCAGTACAACCAATCGCGATGGTAAGGTAACTGCGATTGTTACGTTCTAAATGCGGCATCCAAGTTTCAAATAGGTTTTCAATTTGCCAAATAAATTTATTAACTAATGGCTGACGACCTAAAAATTCTTGTACGGGCTCGTCTAAACCCGTAAATGGACGCAGTTCTATTTCCCAATGTGGGTTGGGTAAAAAGCGTACATCAAACATAAAATCTGCTTCTGTCGGCATGCCGTGTTTAAAGCCAAAAGATTCAAAGTTAATCACTAACTCTTTATCAACACTGCCTAATAATATTTGCCTAACTTGGTCGCTTAATTCGTAGATATTTAGCGCAGAAGTGTCGATATAGTGATCAACAATTTTTGCGATAGGCTCAAGTAAACGGCCTTCTAGTTTTATCGCTTCTTGCAGTGAAATATGATTTTTAGATAACGGGTGTAATCGACGTGTTTCGCTGTAACGTTTAAGCAATACTTTGTCATTGGAATTTAAAAAGAAACTGATAATTTCAGTGTCATTCTCAAGTAGTGCCAATTGGTCTTGAAGCACTTTACCTTGTTCTGCAATGTTACGAACATCAACGCTAATCGCAACCAAATCATTACTGCCTTTAAGCTGGGCTAATAATGTGCCAATGAGTGGTAAAGGCAAATTATCAACACAATAATATCCTAGGTCTTCTAATACTCTCAGGGCAACGGATTTCCCTGAGCCTGAACGTCCCGATACTATAACTAGTTTCATGCAGTAATAACCTGATAAAGTTCTGTTGCGTCGTGAGTTTTACGAAGCTGTTTCAATATTTGCTTATCGCTTAACTTTTGGGCCATGCTCGATAACGTGCCTAAATGTTGTTGGCACTGGTCTGCAGGTACTAACAAAGCAAATAAAAGATCCACGGGTTGCTTATCGATTGCATCAAAGGCAATGGCTTCTTCACATTTAATAAATATCGCGATAGGGTGATCGATGGTCGTTAATCTACCATGAGGTATCGCAATGCCATTTCCTATACCTGTGCTACCCATTTTCTCTCTCGCTAACAGGCTTTCAAAAACCTCTTGCGAAGACAGGGTTGGGTACTGGGCAGCGACTAAATTGCTGATGAGTTCCAGTACTTTTTTCTTACTGCCCGGTGTGGCACAGGTAGTGCATTCCGGCTGCAGAATGGTACAAAGTTCCATCGTTAGTGTTTTGTATTCTTCTCTTTGTGTTTAATTACCTGACGGTCGAGTTTATCGATCAGGGCGTCTATTGCAGCATACATATCAGTACTTTCTGACATTGCAAAAATTTCTGCGCCATTAATGTTGATTTTGGCTTCTGCTTTTTGTTGTAATTTTTCTACATTGAGCACAACGTGTACATTATGGATCTGATCGAAGTGTCGTTCAAGCTTTGAAAATTTACTGTGGATGTATTCACGTAAAGATTCTGTTATTTCGACATGACGTCCAGTCAGACTTATTTGCATAAAAAATCCTCCATTGCCTAGTAGGTTATAAACTCTTACGTTGGTTTGAGGGCGGGATCATCATTGCTTCACGGTATTTTGCTATCGTACGACGAGCAACGTTTATGCCCTGTTCTGCCAGAAGCTGAGCCATTTTACTGTCACTCAGTGGTTTTTTCTGGTTTTCTGCGGCAACCAGCTTTTTGATAAAAGCACGAATGGCCGTTGATGAGCATTCCCCGCCATCGTCAGTACTGACATGGCTAGAGAAGAAGTATTTTAGTTCAAATAAACCTCGAGGGGTGTGCATATATTTTTGTGTGGTGACTCGTGAAATGGTCGATTCATGCATTTCTACAGCTTCAGCGATATCATTGAGCACCATAGGCTTCATGGCTTCTTCGCCATATTCAAAAAAGCCTTGCTGAAATTGCACAATGCAATTTGCCACTTTAAGTAAAGTATCATTACGGCTTTCAATACTTTTAATAAACCATTTAGCCTCTTGCAGATGGCCTCGAATAAATTGACTATCCGACGGGTTTTTACTGCCTCTAGCCATGGCTGCATATTGCTGATTAACACCAATTTTAGGCATGTTGTCTGGGTTTAACTCTACTACCCAACGGCCATTTTTCTTTAATACTGTGACATCGGGAATCACGTATTCATCATCCATGGGGGTAATTAATAAGCCCGGACGAGGATTGAGTGTCTGGATTAGAGTGATTGCGTCACGTAACTCATTTTCTTTTAGTTTTGTTTTTCGCATCAATAATCTGAAATCACGGCCAGCAATTAACTCTAAATAGCCTTTAATTAACAAACGGGCATTATCGATATGGGGTGTGTCGTTAGAGTATTGCGCTAATTGAATAAATAGGCATTCACTTAAATCACGTGCAGCAACACCCACAGGGTCAAAGTGTTGAACGCGTTTTAATACCGCTTCAACCTCATCGAGTTCCACATTTTCATCACCCATGGCTTCGAGAATATCTTCGGTACTTTGGGTTAGATAACCGCGTTCATCAATGGCATCAATAATGGCGGTGGCAATGGCGAGATCTGTGTCTGAAAATGGAGTGAGATTTTTTTGCCATTCTAAGTGTTCGTACAAACCTTCAGTAGTTTCACCTTGAAAGGGCATGTCGTCATCGCGCATGCTTGCACTGCCTGAACCTGACATAGGTGAGGCTGTGTATACTTCATCCCATGTGGTATCCATGGCTAAATCATCCATGGTTTCTTTGGTCATGGATTCTGCTATGTCGACGGTGGAAGTGTCTTTTTCGACATTAACAATACTGTTGTCACTAAAGTCTGTATCCGCTTGGTCGCGGTTTTCTTTTAAGGAGTCTTTTGCTTCAGAAAACTCATCTTCTATTTCAAGCAATGGATTTGAATCTAATGCTTGTTGGATTTCCTGCTGTAGCTCCAATGACGATAATTGCAGTAAGCGAATGGCTTGCTGCAATTGTGGGGTCATGGTTAAGTGTTGACCCATTTTAAGTTGGAGTGACGCTTTCATTTACCGCTTATCCCTAGATGATTTTCCATAAAAATGACAATCTCGAACTGTAATAGATTGCCATAAACATCAATGACATTTAACGTTGTTTAGGTATCGTTCAATGAAATGAGTTAGCTAGACTAAAAGGCCAGTAAAGTAACTATAGCTTGAATTGTTCACCTAAGTACACAGCTCGAACTTGTTGATTACTTAATATCTCATCTGGTGTGCCTTCGGCAATTAAATTACCCTGGCTAACGATATAGGCTCGCTCACAAACGTCTAGCGTTTCACGTACGTTATGGTCGGTAATTAATACCCCTAAACCGCGGTTTTTAAGTTGTTGGATGATTTTTTTAATGTCGATGACCGAAATAGGATCAACACCAGCAAAGGGCTCATCAAGCAAAATAAATTTTGGATTAGCAGCTAAAGCGCGCGCAATTTCAACACGACGACGTTCACCACCCGATAACGACATGCCTTGGCTGTCGCGTATGTGAGTAATGTGGAACTCTTCGAGTAGGTGCTCAAGCTGTTCAATACGTTGGTCTGTGCTGAGCTCTTTGCGAGTTTGCAGTACGGCCATTATGTTGTCGTAAACGGTGAGCTTGCGGAAAATACTGGCTTCTTGTGGTAAGTAACCTATACCTTTGCGGGCGCGCAAATGCATAGGATCGGCAGTAAGGTCGTCATCGTCAATCAATATTCGGCCTTTATCGCTTTTTACTAAGCCGACAACCATATAAAAGGTGGTGGTTTTGCCTGCACCATTGGGGCCTAAAAGACCGACAATTTGGCCGGTTTTAACCGTTAAACTCACATCTTTAACAACTTGACGAGCTTTATAGCTTTTAGCTAGATTTTCAGCGGTTAAGGTAATTTGGGTCATGGTTTGATCTGCTTGTTAACAGGAATTTCAGGGAGTTTTTGCTTTGGCGCCGACTCGTCTTGGAAATTCTCTGGTTGAATGATGGTGATTACCCGATCTTGCCCTGTACCAGTACTTTCGGCAATCAGCTCTTGAGCACTGATGTTGTACTTGATTTTATTACCGGTAACCTGGCTACCTGATTGATCCAATTTGGCGTTGCCAGTCAATGTGAGTGTAGTGGTGGCAAGGTCATAGCTAATTTCGTTAGCACTTGCGGTACCAATTTTACCGTCATCTAATTCTTGTGAAAATGTAGCCGGGGTGCCAGTAGCAATTAATCTCTTACTGGTGGTGTTTTCAGGGGTAAACGCCCGTAACTGATCTGCATTGATATTAATCGTGCCTTGGACAATCGTTACCGGACCATTAAAAACAATTTGATTATTCTTAATGTCGGCAGACTGACTGACTGAAGCGATTTTCAATTCTTGTTTCAGATCCCCTTGTTTCGCTATGGCAGGCAAACTCAATATACAAAGTATGCTACTTAATAACATAACATTGGCGCGAGTGTGGAGACGATTAATGTGGCTCATATGTTCCTTCTACCTGGCTTAGTAGCGATAATTTTTGCGAATTCAAGTCAGCATGTAGGCCTAAACCTTGAATAATAAACCCTTTACCTTTGATGTACACCATCTCTTGTGAGGATCCTATCATAGTGGTTAAATCCACCGTAATAGCTTGGGTACTCAGTGACTGCAGGGGTTCTTCTATATCAATGGCATCAATAATAACATTATTTTCTAATGTGACTTTGCTGGTATTTTTATTCAATTGCCCACGGTCTGCACTTAATTGCCATTGTGCTTTACCGTTTTCAGGGTAAATGAGGTAAATCGGTTTGGTAAAGTGAGTGATGTCACTTGAGGCGTAATGCTCCATGTGTTCGGCGCTGACTCGACTTTCGACGAAACCTAGTTGATTGAATTCTGTAGTGCGTAGGTTATCTGCAACAAAATCTGGGCGCTCAATACCGCGTATTTGTACCGCGTCCATTTCACTGCGTTTTACTTGTGCTTGCCAGTACAATATAAAAGCAAGCCCAAAAAAAGCAATAATACCTAGCGTGACTCTACTCATATACTCATACCATGAGCACTGGCAAATTTATCTTGGCTTAATAGTAATAAATCGGTGAGTTCACGCAGTGCGCCGTGGCCACCATTGAGGGTGGTTGTCATATGGCACTGTTGTTTGACAAACGGATGACCATCACCGACACAAACGGCTAGTCCTACGGCTTTCATTACAGGTAGGTCTACCATGTCATCGCCAATGTAAGCCACTTCATCAGCAGTCACATTATAGAGCGACAATAATTGCTCAAAAGGCTCAAATTTATTATCAATACCTTGATAAATATGTGTTACACCTAATGCCGTCATGCGGTTTTCAACAATCTTGGATTTACGTCCTGTTATCACGGCAACATGGATACCACTGGTAAGCAAAGAACGCACACCATAACCGTCACGAGTATGGAACGCTTTGAGTTCTTCACCTGCATTACTGAGGTAAATACGTCCATCTGAAAATACTCCATCGACATCACAGATTAACAGTTTGATTTTTTGAGCTCGTTGCCAAATATCATTGCTGACAGGGCCGTAAAATCCTTGGTGAAACGAGGTTGATTCTGACATGATTAAATGACTCCAGCTTTAACCATATCGAGCATGTTTAATGCTCCGATCGGTTGATGTTTTTCATTAACGACAATCAGTCCGTTGATGCTCTTTTCATCCATGATTTGCAGTGCTTGTGCGGCTAAAATCCCTGCAGGGCAGGTCACACAATTTTCGGTCATAACCTGGGCAATAGGAGTGATTCGAAGATTCACGTCTGCATCGATAACCCGGCGTAAATCACCATCGGTAAAAATGCCCACAAGTTTATTGGCATGGTCGACTACTGCCGTCATGCCAAGGCCCTTTTTAGATATTTCATAAAGTGCCTCAGTAATACAAATATCATCATTGACGATCGGTAAATCATCGTCTTTATGCATGACATCGTCGACTTTTAGAAGTAATTTTCTTCCAAGAGAGCCACCAGGGTGTGATAAGGCAAAGTCATCACGAGTAAAACCTTTTGCTTGTAATAAAGCAATGGCTAATGCATCGCCCATAGCAAGTGTTGCAGTGGTGCTGGAAGTGGGTGCTAATCCTAATGGACATGCTTCTTCTTGCACTTGAATGCATAAATGGATTTTGGATAAACGCGCCATATTGGAGTCTGGTTTACCGGTCACCGCAATCACTGGTACACCCATACGCTGGATAACAGGCATTAATGTCAGTATTTCGCTTGATTCACCAGAGTTGGAAATGGCGAGTACAATGTCATTTTTGGCTAATGCGCCCAAATCACCATGACTGGCTTCACCAGGGTGAACAAAAAATGCCGGTGTGCCGGTGCTGGCAAAGGTCGCGGATATTTTGTTACCAATATGACCGGATTTGCCCATCCCCATGACAATCACTTTACCTTTACACTGCATGATCAATTGACATGCTTGGTCAAACTCAACCGAGTCTACATATTGATATAAATTATCTAAGGCAGCTTTTTCTATATCAATGACTTTACGACCCCATTGACGAAATTGAGTGTGATTTACCATGCGACTCTCTCTGTTAGCTTAATACTTTACCTTCATGCTCCAATCTAATGCGACTGAAAGACAACAATTTGGTACGCAATAAAGGTGATTAATAATAGTGCGCCATGCCAGCGAGTAAGTTGTTGCTTAGCGCCACTGGATAATACTAAAACGGCTAATGCTGCACTGGTGCCTAATACCATATAGAAGTCTCTTCCACTGGCTGAAGCATCTATTTCACCAGGGGAGATCAATCCTGGTAGTGCCAGTACCGCAAGAATGTTAAACAAGTTAGACCCAACAATGTTACCAATGACAAGGTCGTGTTCTTTTTTTAATACACCAGCAATACAGGCCGCTAATTCTGGTAGGCTGGTTCCTACTGCGATAATGGTTAAGCCAATCACAAGATCTGACAACCCATAAAACTTTGCAATACCTACAGCGCCATCGACCATCCAACTTGCTGATAGCGGGAGCAATATAATACCGACGACCAGCCAAATGATAGCATGAAAGGTTGGCACATTTTTAGGGATCTCAGATTCAAGTTTATCATCTAAGCTGTCTGGGGTTTTGTCCTGAGTAGCTTGCCAAATGAAATATCCCATCAACAACAAAAGCAATGCAACAAGCATGATACCTTCTGTTTGTGTCAACACATTATCATGCAAGGTGTAACCGGCAAATACCGTCGCAGCTAACATGATAGGTATTTCGCGTTTTAAGGTCTTCGAATCTAAGCTAATGGCACCTAGTAAGGCTGTTAATCCTAAAATTAAGGTAATGTTAGCAATGTTTGAGCCCAATACGTTACCAATGGCGGTATCACGCATGCCATCCATTGATGCGGTGGCCGCAACAAACATTTCAGGTGCAGAGCTACCCATAGCAACAATGGTGAGTCCAATTAACATCGGAGGTAAGCCTAAGTTGCGGGCAAATGCCGCCGCTCCATAGACAAATCTATCCGCACTCCAAACTAAAACAGCAAGGCCAACAACTAACATTAGGATATTAACTAGCATGTGATTCCGATAGTAGTATTTAATTAGCGACTATTTTCGCTGGATTTTTATCAAATTGAAAGCATTGCACAGTAATTGCTCCGGTAATGAAGCGTGTTGATATGGATATAGTTGTCGCTTAATCGACAATTACAGTACAATTTGCGCTTCAACTTAAAGCAAGGAAGGCTGTTATCTCCTCAACGCCAATGTCTGATATGAGCAAATCAAGTAATAAACCTTTGGTCGAAGTTAACCATTTAGCGTTTAGCCATGGTTCACACGTGATTTATGAAGATATTTCTTTATCGATTCCCAAAGGTAAAGTAACCGCTATCATGGGTCCCAGCGGTATCGGTAAAACCACCCTATTAAAATTGATTGGCGGACAGTTAACCCCCAACAGTGGGCAAGTTTTATTCGATGGCCATGATATACATAAGCTTAAACGCAAAGATCTGTTTGAGTTGCGTAAGCGCATGAGTATGCTATTTCAAAGTGGTGCAATGTTTACCGACCTTAATGTTTTCGATAATGTCGCGTTTGCATTAAGAGAGCATTCTGGATTACCTGAAGAGATTATCCGCTCCATTGTATTGATGAAGCTGCAAGCTGTCGGACTTCGCGGTGCCGCGTATATGATGCCTAATGAGTTATCTGGTGGTATGCAGCGTCGAGCCGCATTGGCGCGAGCGATTGCACTTGAACCTGAGATGGTGCTGTACGATGAGCCCTTTGCCGGACAAGATCCTATTTCAATGGGCATGCTAGTAAAACTTATTCGTGAGTTGTCGGATTCATTAAAACTCACTTCAGTAGTGGTTTCTCATGATGTAGATGAAGTATTAGGTATTGCAGATTATGTCTATGTGATAGCCGATAAAAAAGTCATTGCACATGGAACACCAGAGCAATTACGTCAATCTGACAATCCACAACTGGTCCAGTTTATCAAAGGCGCGCCAGATGGCCCTGTGCCATTCCATTATCCTGCAGAGGATTATCAAGAGGAGCTACTTCGTGGGCGTAATTGATTATATTGCCGACACCGGCAAATATGCACTGAGATTGGTGCAGGGTTATGGTCGAGCGGGCATCATGTTATGGCGCGCGATTGCGCATTTTCCTAACATCAAAAAAGGTACCCCATTACTGATTAAGCAAGTTTATGTGCTTGGTGTTCGTTCAATGGTCATCATTTTAGTGTCCGGTTTGTTTATTGGCATGGTATTGGCTCTGCAGGGATATAATATTTTAGTTGGGTTTGGCACTGAAGAAAGCTTAGGCCCAATGGTAGCGTTAAGCTTATTACGCGAACTTGGGCCTGTCGTTGCTGCATTATTATTTGCCGGACGAGCAGGTTCAGCGTTAACCGCCGAAATAGGCTTAATGAAATCGACAGAGCAATTGTCGAGTTTAGAGATGATGGCGATAGACCCATTAAGGCAAATCATCGCACCGCGTTTTTGGGCGGGTGTCATTAGCATGCCATTACTGGCGTTAATGTTTAGTCTAGTGGGTATTTTAGGCGGGCACTTAGTCGGTGTTGAATGGAAGGGCATTGATAGTGGTGCGTTTTGGTCTATTCTTCAAGCATCGGTTGAGTGGCGACAAGATATTGTTAACTGTTTGATAAAAAGTGCTATTTTTGGTGTGGTGGTGACATGGATAGCCTTGTACCGAGGTTATGAAGTTCAACCCAATCCAGAAGGCATCAGTCGTGCGACAACCTCAACGGTTGTGCAGGCAAGCTTAGCTGTTTTAGCGCTGGACTTTTTGCTTACGGCAATCATGTTTGGAAATTAAGATTTTTTCATTGTTTAGATTAATTTAAGTGGTTTAATAGTATGTTGACACGGAAAATAGAGTTATTAGTAGGTGTATTTTTATTGTCAGGTTTGTTGGCATTTTGCGTATTAGTATTCAACGTTGCTAATGTGAAAGTAAAATCCAATGCCCAGACTTATACCTTGGTGGCTGAGTTTAATAATATCGGTGGCCTAAAAGTACGTTCGCCGGTAAAAGTTGGCGGAGTCGTTGTCGGACGCGTGACTGATGTTACCCTTGATAGTCATAAATTAGTGCCTGTTGTGACGTTAACAATGGATAAGCGTTTTGATAAATTCCCCGAAACCAGCAGTTTGGCCATTTTGACTTCAGGGTTACTTGGGGAGCAGTTTATTGGTCTAACACCTGGATTTATGGACGATGATATTTCGATGCTTGCCGATGGCGATAAAGTACATGACACGCGTGGTGCATTGATTTTAGAAGATTTAATTGGTCAGCTGTTATACAGCATGTCATCTAAAGATAAATAGGATCCCTATTATGAAAACGTTTTTTAGTCGTGTTATAGCTTTATGCCTAGTGGGTAGCGCTGTTATCAGCCAAGGTGCTACGGCTGCTAATGATGAGGTGAATACTAGTGATCCTTATGAGATGATCAAACAAGTAGCCAATATGACCTTTGATCGGTTTAAATCAGATAAAGAATTAATTAATGCCGATTTAAGTCATTTAAAAGTGATTGTACGTGAAGAGCTTATGCCTTACGTCGATTATAAATACGCTGCATATAAAGTCATGGGGCAGTATTTAAGTGATACCACCGTAGATCAACGTAACCGTTTTGTTGAGGCTTTCGAAGGCTATTTGGTCGCAACTTATGCTCAAGCATTAACAGAATATACCGATCAAAAAGTGGCCTTTGATCCGCCGAGTGATTTTAGCGACGAAAAAATAGTTGAAGTGAACGTGCAGATTATCGAAAAAGGTCGTCCACCGATTAAAATTCAATTTAAGGCGCGTCGTCTGAAAGATAACACTTGGAAAGCATTTGATTTAGTGGCAGAAGGGGTGAGTTTACTCGCCTCTAAACAGTCTGAAATTTCAAACTTAATCCGTCAGCAAGGTATTGAAGCGGTGATTACAATGTTGAATGATAAAACCCAACAGAATATTGATCGCCAACCAGCAAAAGAAGCAGCCGCTGCGTGATTACCTTTAATCAACAAGAGCAACGTTGCATTGTCAGCGGTCGGTTAACACAAGATGATGTAAAACAATTGTGGCCTAAACGCCATGAATTGTTTACTGCATCTACTCAAGTGGTAGACTTATCAGCATTGGAATACGTCGACAGTGCGGGTGTTGCATTGTTATTAGCGTTTATCAAACTACATGCTTCAAGTAGCCAAGAAACAAGTGTGTCACGTCAATTGGTTAATCCAAGTGATCAGCTCAAGAAAATGATTGAGCTTTATGATTTAGACGCTTTTTTCAGCCAAATATAGTCTCAAATAGTAAAGGTAATTGATTTCATGGAATGCAAGGTTATTGAACAGATTTTAACAGAGGCGTTGTCGCTAACAGAAGCACATGTGACCTCTGATGGCAGCCATTACAAAGTGGTCGCCGTGGGTGAATGCTTCGAAGGCATGAGTCGTGTAAAACAGCAGCAGGCGATTTATACTCCTTTAGCTGAGCAAATTGCCAGTGGTGAATTGCACGCGTTAACGATTAAAACTTTTACGCCTACCCAGTGGAAGCGTGAAAAACTTTTCAATATGTAACAACTGAGACTCACAGTGGATAAATTAACTATTAAAGCCAGCAAACCTTTAGCTGGCGAAGTCGTGATCTCTGGTGCAAAAAACGCAGCATTGCCAATTTTAATGGCTGGCGTATTAGCTGAAACAGATTTTATTGTCTCAAATGTGCCGAACTTACGTGACGTGATCACCAGCTGTGAACTACTACGCTGTTTAGGTGCAGAGGTTGAAGACTTAGGCGGTAGCCGCATTCGTATTTCAACCACCAATTTAAATGAATACTGCGCCCCTTATGATTTAGTCAAAACAATGCGCGCTTCTATTCTTATTTTAGGTCCATTGCTTGCCCGTTATGGTACTGCAGATGTTTCTTTGCCTGGTGGTTGTGCTATTGGCGCACGTCCGGTGAATCTGCATTTACATGGTTTAGAGTTAATGGGAGCTAAGATTGAAGTCAAAGAAGGCTACATCAAAGCGCGCGTAGATGGTCGTTTAAAAGGCGCACATATCTTTATGGATATGGTCAGTGTCGGCGCAACTGAAAACTTGCTTATGGCCGCTGCGTTAGCGGATGGCACCACAGTGATTGAAAATGCTGCCCGTGAGCCTGAAGTCACTGATTTAGCACATTGCTTAATTGCTATGGGTGCAAAGATTACTGGTGTAGGCACTGCGACCTTAAAGATTGAAGGGGTTGAGCGTTTATCGGGTTGCGAATATCGTGTTATGCCTGATCGCATCGAGACCGGTTCCTTCCTGGTTGCCGCAGCGGTAACACGTGGCAAAATTCGCTGTGTATCTGCAGACCCTAGTGCATTAGAAGCGGTGTTATCAAAGCTTGAAGATGCCGGTGCTGAGATCACGACCGGCGAGGACTGGATTGAGCTTGATATGAAAGGCCAACGTCCAAAATCAGTCAATATTAAAACTGCACCTTATCCTGCGTTTCCAACCGATATGCAAGCGCAATTTTGTGTGTTGAATGCTCTTGCCGAAGGCACTGGCCGTGTTACAGAGACGATTTTCGAGAATCGTTTTATGCATGTACCAGAGCTGAGCCGCATGGGTGCTAATCTAGAGCTTGAAGGCAACACTTGCATTATTCATGGTATTGAACGGTTAAATGGCGCCCAAGTTATGGCGACAGATTTACGTGCATCTGCCAGCTTAGTCATTGCAGGCTTAATGGCTGAAGGAACGACAACAGTAGATCGTATCTACCATTTAGATCGTGGTTACGAGCACATTGAAGCTAAGTTCCAAGGCTTAGGTGCTGAAGTCGTCAGGGTGAAATAGCTGGTGTGAAATAGATCAAGTGCAGTCGTCATAAACATTACTGCTGACGCATAAAAAAAACCATTCATTTGAATGGTTTTTTTGTCGAAATACATTGTGAATATTTGCGTCTGCTACTCTGCTGCAGTGATCTTTTCTGAAATAATCACCGGTAGTGTTTGCTTTTTACCTTCACGAATAATGGTCATGTTGACTTTAGTACCCGGGGTAGTTTCTGCAATTCTGTCCATTAACATTTCAACACCTGGAACATCTTCGTCATTATATTGAGTAATAACATCTCTAGGAGATAAACGTGCACGTGCTGCTGGTCCGCCAGGATCAATACCTGTAACCAACACACCTTTTAAATCAGGTAAGTTGAGTATCTGGGCCATTACGGGATTAAGTGGTTCACCAGAAATGCCTAATGCACCGCGGATAACTCGACCATGCTTAATCAATTTGTCCATGATACTGTGAGCTAACTTTATCGGAATCGCGAAACTAATCCCATTACCCCCATTATCACCACCCACTTGGAATGCGGCAGTATTGATACCAATTAATTCACCACTGGTGTCGATTAATGCTCCACCAGAATTGCCAGCATTAATGGCGGCATCAGTTTGTAGGAAGTCTAAGTAACCTGAACTTAAGCCGTTACGTCCTGTTGCACTGATAATCCCTTGGGTAATGGTTTGGCCTATATTATAAGGATTGCCAATGGCCAATACCACATCGCCTACTTGGGCGAGCTTATTAAGATTAATCGGTACGATAGGTAAAGTGTCACCTTCAATTTTGAGTACTGCTAAATCAGTTTCGGGATCGGAACCAACCACTTCGGCGGTAAATTTACGCCCATCTTGCAGCGCAATCACAATCTCATCGGCTTTTTTTATCACATGGTAATTGGTTAATACGTAACCTTCTTTACTCATTATTACTCCAGAGCCGAGACCTTGAAGTGAACTTGAATTGAGTGGGTTATGTTGATCAATACTAAGGCTATAAATATTAGCAACGGCAGGGGCGGCACGGCGGACCGCTTTAGCAAAAGATAATTCTGAGCCATTATTGCTGACATTCGTTAAGCTATGGTTGAGCGAGGAGTTTTGGAGCAAGGAGGTTATGGCTAAAAAAACTGCTGCCATGATCAGACCAAATACCACAGCTTTAGTTATATAGATGCAAGTGTCTTTTAGGTTCATGGCATGAATAATTGTTAAAAAAAATGGCTGTTATATTAACATAGCTCAAAAAATTAAGCATCGACCAAACGGTTGTCGATGCTTAATTCCTTAACTGAAGTCACACTCAATAAACTCATGGTTGTTATCGAGTGCGATTCTAGTGGTTTGACAATATTAACGTAAAACTAGGTAGAGCAAGTTGTTGTCACGTAATATTTTTAGCGCTACAGAGCTTTGATTGTCTTTCAACATTTCTTTTAATGTTTTAAGACTGGTCACTTTGTTGCGGTTAAGTCCCACAATTAAGTCTCCTTTTTGCAAACCGCTCATTGCAGCTGGTGAGCCTTGAGCAATCTCAGTGATCTGGATGCCTTTCTTGCTGTCTTCTAACGTTGCGCCTTGTAACATAGGGTGGACGTTACCCGCTTCAGCTTCGACTTTATCCGCTTCGCCTAAGGTCGCTTTGATGGTCTTTTTATCACCGTCACGAATAATCCCAAACTCTACTTCTGCACCCGCGCCCATAGTGGCAACTTTTGCGCGCAGTTCTTGGAAAGTCTTAATGCTGCGGCCATTCAGGCTGGTAATAATGTCACCCGCTTTTAGTCCGGCTTTGTCAGCTGAACTTTTTGGCATAACTTCATTCACAAAGCCACCATGCTGAGTGTCTAAACCAAAGGCTTTAGCAAGTTCATTGTCAAGGTCTCGTCCTGATACTCCTAGTACGCCACGTCTTACTTCACCGTGTTCAATAATTTGATCAACAAGGTTATTAACCATATTGGCAGGAATCGCGAAACCAATACCGACGTTACCACCATTAGGGGCCACGATTGCGGTGTTAATTCCGATGAGTTCACCTTTTAAGTTAACTAATGCACCGCCCGAGTTACCACTATTTATAGCGGCATCGGTTTGGATAAAGTTTTCTAGCATTTCAATGCCTAAACCACTGCGGCCTAGTGCGCTGACTATCCCTGACGTGACGGTTTGTCCAAGACCAAATGGGTTACCAATGGCCACAGCAAAATCACCGACGCGAATTTCGTCAGAATCAGTTTGTTTAATAGCAATTAAGTTTTTTGCTTCAATTTGAAGCAGGGCAATGTCTGATTCTTTATCTGCACCGATTAGCTTAGCTGTAACTTCACGACCGTCGTGTAAGCCGATTTGAATGTCGTCAGCGCCATTAATGACATGGTTATTGGTTATGATGTAGCCTTTGTCGGCATCAATAATAACCCCTGAACCTAAACCTCTAAAAGGACGTTCCTGAACTTGTTCTTGTGGTGCATTTGGACCGAAGAAGTAACGAAACACATCTGGTACGCGTTGCTTGGAAACTTGGGTACCCGATACTGCTACCGACACAACAGCTGGCGTTGTCCGTTCTAACATTGGCGCTAAGCTAGGAATGGCTTGCCCGTCGACAGCTTGTGGAATGGCAGCAAATGATAGCGTGGGTGTCATGGCTAACGATGCAGTTAATAACGCGGCAGAAAGTAAGCTTAATTTGGTTTTCATCTATGGATAGCTCCTGTATGCATTCAAGCTTGATAACATAAAATATGTGGCTTGATGGCATGATTTCAAAGTTAAATATCGTTAATCATTTTTGTTAGTGTGTAGTCGTGAGCTTGTTTAATGATGTTCTACAATGGCGAGCAAGTCAGCACAACGATAAGCAAACAATTAACAAATTTACGTTAATCAATCAGAGTAACGATCATCGTGTTAGTTCCATTTTTATTAACAAAGGTTAATTTGATCCGTTGAAGCCATTACTCGTATTTATTAATTAATGTTATTATTCGCAGCAATTATTTGATGCAAGAGAGTCGTAATCGTGTCGCAGTTAACCCCTTGGCAGCATTATCAGCAAGACCTTACCCGAGATGATTTTTCACATGATGCCGCACAAGAACAAGCGGTTAAGTCACTACAGCGAGTCTATGATGAATTGATTGTCGCTGCTAAACCGGCATCTGGCGTCAGTAAATTGTTTAGCGCAATAGGGATTAAGTCTACACCTCCACCAGTAAAAGGTTTGTATCTTTGGGGTGGGGTTGGCCGGGGTAAAACCTATCTAATGGACACCTTTTTTGATGCCTTGCCTACAGAGCTAAAATTACGCGCTCATTTCCATCGATTCATGCATCAAATTCATCATGACTTAGGTGAACTCAAAGGCGTACAAGATCCTCTGCTTACTATCGCTAAAAAGATGGCGTCACAATATCAAATCATCTGTTTCGATGAATTCTTTGTATCGGATATCACCGATGCCATGCTGTTAGGGACGTTATTTCAAGCATTATTTAAAGAAGGGGTTGCCCTCGTGGCCACCTCAAACATCATTCCTGATGAATTATATAAAAATGGCTTACAACGAGTGCGTTTTTTACCTGCCATTGCCTTGATTAATCAGCACTGTGAAATCTTAAATGTCGATTCTGGAATTGATTACCGTTTGCGAACTTTAGAGCAGGCGGAGATTTATCATTATCCCCTCGATGAACAAGCTGACATCAATCTAATACATTATTTTGACCAACTGGCACCGGAATCTGAAAAGCTTACCACTTCTATAGAAGTTGATGGGCGTGCAATTCGTATTCGTCAACAGTCACAAGGAGTACTATTAATAAACTTCCGTGATTTATGTGATGGGCCTCGCTCGCAACGTGACTACATGGAAATGGCTTGCCTCTATCATACCGTGCTGGTGAGTGGTTTAGAGCAAATGGGATCACAGCAAACGGGTGATGATATTGCCAGACGCTTCTTAGCCATGGTCGATGAATTCTACGAAAGAAATGTCAAATTGATTATTTCAGCCCAAGTCGAATTGGAACATATTTATACCGATGGCCAGCTAAATTTTGAGTTCAGACGCTGCCGTTCAAGGCTGATTGAAATGCAATCAAGAGAGTATCTGGCGCTGGAACATTTACCTTAAGCCTGCAAACGGTACTTTTTGAAAACTCGAGCATATTTTGTTCAGCACTCATTGAGTAGTTTATTTGAAATATTATCAGAAAGCAGGTGATCTTTGCTGTGGCTTTGCGTATAATCTGCGACCTGCCCGCGTTAATCCGCCAATTTGGGCGGAAGTTGTAAGCCAATATTCATGTTCGAAGGGGCAAGAATCGGTAATTTTGTGTTGATTGCAACCTGCAGTCAGCATGTGAGACAGAAAATTAACTTTGGGTTTTTGTAATAATGAAGACTTTTACTGCTACACCAGAAACTGTAACTCGTGACTGGTTTGTTGTTGACGCTGAAGGCAAAACTTTAGGCCGTATCGCAACTGAAATCGCAACTCGCTTACGTGGCAAGCATAAGCCAGAATACACTCCACACGTTGACACTGGTGATTATATCATCGTTATCAATGCTGAAAAAGTGACTGTAACTGGTAATAAAGCTGCTGGTAAGATTTACTACTCTCATTCAGGCTTCATTGGTGGCATTAAGCAAATCAGCTTTGAGAAGCTTCAAGCTCATAAGCCTGAAATGATCATCGAGAAAGCAGTTAAGGGTATGTTACCAAAAGGTCCTTTGGGCCGTGCCATGTTCCGTAAGCTTAAAGTTTACGCTGGCACAGAACATAACCACGCTGCACAACAACCACAAGTTCTTGATATCTAAACGGGAGGAGTAAGCAAATGTCTGCAACTCAGTACTACGGCACTGGCCGTCGCAAAACATCTACAGCTCGCGTTTTCGCTAAAGCAGGTAGTGGCAATATCGTTGTAAACCAACGTCCTTTGGATGTATATTTTGGTCGTGAAACTGCTCGTATGGTTGTTCGTCAACCATTAGAATTAGTTGAAATGACTGATAAGTTAGACATCTATGTAACTGTAAAGGGCGGTGGTACTACTGGCCAAGCTGGTGCAATTCGTCACGGTATTACCCGTGCATTATTGCAACTAGATGAAGCTTTACGTCCTACTCTACGTAGCGCTGGTTTTGTTACCCGTGATGCACGTAAAGTTGAACGTAAGAAAGTTGGTCTACGTAAAGCACGTCGTAAGCCACAGTTCTCTAAGCGTTAATTCGTTTTTTGGATTCAAAAAACCCAGCATTTGCTGGGTTTTTTATTGTCTAAAATTTATCGTGTAAAATGTGCTGTGTGGATTAACGATGTTGTATAGCATCAATGTGAATAGGCCAGAAACATCGGCTGAAAGGTACTTAGCCTGAACTTGAGATAACAAACGCCTCGCAAGCAGCCCTTTGTCTTGCTAACTGCGTTATTCTTTACACAAGCAGACTTACAATAGGCCAGCTATTGACGCGTCAATTTGCCTTGTTAGTAAAATAAATGACAAGTTTGATAGTGGCTAATGACTAAGCTTTAATTTTTATAATGATGTAACCTCATTTATATGCCGAGTTGAGGTTACATAATTAATGGAATTGGTATCAGTTAAAAAGAGGCTAAAACATGAATTTACCATTGTTAATGACCGCATTTGGCTTAGTTTTAATTATTGAAGGGCTTGGTCCGTTACTTTTTCCTAACAAGTGGCAAAAATATTTATTAGAGCTTTCTACACAAAAGCAAAATGTTCTCAGACGCTTAGGTGGATGTTTAGTTACTGCAGGAATTGTTTTATTGATCATTTTTCAATAAAACACTTGCCTATAACCCCCTAAAATCTGTTAAAATTCTATTTTATACCACAAGACGTTGCAGCTAATAATGGGCAAAAATGTAGTCGTACTCGGCACTCAATGGGGTGACGAAGGCAAAGGTAAGATTGTCGACCTTTTAACAGAACAGGCAAAATACGTAGTTCGTTACCAAGGCGGTCATAATGCCGGTCATACTTTGGTAATTGATGGTGAAAAAACCGTTCTTCATCTTATTCCGTCAGGCATTTTACGTGATAACGTAAAATGTATTATCGGTAATGGTGTGGTTGTTGCTCCTGATGCGTTGATGAAAGAAATCAACATGCTAAAAGGACGCGGCGTACCTGTCGAAGAGCGTTTATTAATTTCTGAAGCATGTCCGCTTATCCTTCCATTCCATTGTGCATTGGATGTTGCTCGCGAGAAAGCTCGCGGTAATAAAGCCATTGGTACAACTGGTCGTGGTATTGGTCCTGCATATGAAGACAAAGTTTCTCGTCGCGGTTTACGCATCGGTGATTTGTTTAATGCAGAACTTTTTGCGACTAAGTTACAAGAAGTGATGAAATATCATAACTTCATGCTAACTGAGTACTACAAAGTTGAAGCCGTTGATTACCAGCAAACACTTGATGATGCATTAGCGATTGCTGATTATCTAAAAAGCATGTGTACTGATGTTAGCGAAATGCTTGATGTTGCGCGTAAAGCGGGTGAGCCAATTCTTTTTGAAGGCGCTCAAGGCACATTATTGGATATCGACCACGGTACTTATCCATTTGTGACTTCATCAAACACGACAGCTGGTGGTGTTGCGACCGGTTCAGGTTTTGGTCCTCGTCATTTAGACTATGTTTTAGGCATCATGAAAGCTTATACGACTCGCGTCGGTGCTGGTCCTTTTCCAACAGAATTAGCCAATGAAATTGGTGATTATATTGGTGAGAAAGGCCAAGAGTTTGGTGCAACAACTGGTCGTAAGCGTCGTCCAGGTTGGTTAGATGCTGTGGCAATGCGCCGCGCAGTTCAAATCAACAGTGTTAGTGGTTTTTGTTTAACTAAATTAGACGTTTTAGACGGCCTAAAAGAAGTTAAAATTTGTGTTGGCTATCAATATGCTGATGGAACAGTTTCAAAGGTTACGCCTTTGGCTGCTGAAGGTTATGATTTAGTTACCCCAATATACGAAACCATGCCTGGTTGGAGTGAAACCACTTTTGGTTCCACAACAATCGAGCAATTGCCTCCAGCGGCAATAAATTATATCAAGCGTATCGAAGAGTTATTAGAAACTCCTATTGATATTATCTCTACGGGGCCGGACAGAAATGAAACCATGATTTTGGTGAGTCCGTTCAAGTAAACCAAAAAGGCCGCGATAAGCGGCCTTTTTAATGGATGCTATTAACGGTTGTAACAGTTTCTATTCAAGAAATACGCTATACTGCCGATGGATAAGTCATGAAAGTGCCATTGAGAATCCTTATGTTGCGTATCTGTTTATTGTTGTTGAGTGTGGTTTCGATCAATGTATTTGCGGTGACAGAAGCCGTCGATATCTATAGCGATCAACAATTGATTTCGCTCATCCGCTCAAATCAATATTTACAACGCGTAAAAGCAGACGACTGTCAGCTGGTTCAAGACATTGAAGCCCGTGCTGAAGTATTACAGCAACCCATGTACCAATTTTTATGGGCTGAAATGCTTAATAACGGTGTTTGTGTCAAGGCTCATCCTTCTCGCGGCATGGCGCTGCTGCAAACCTCTGCTGAGCAGGGTAGCGCTGAAGCGATGGTAAAATTGGCAGATTATTATTATCGCGGTAAACTAGTGGTTAAAGATCCCAATCGTGCAGTGCAATATGTATTGCCTGCGGCAGCTAATGGGGATTTAACCGCAAGAATGACACTGGTTCATTTATTTGGTGAAGGCTACGGAAGTCCTGCCGATTATGAACTGGGCTATCATTGGTTATATAACAGTATATTTGATGACGACGCCCAACAGAAAAAGGCCTCGTCTTTACTGCAGATGCTCGCTGCAAAAATGCCCGCCAGTATTGTGGCCAGGGCACAGCAGCCTCAGCTGTACACACGTTAAAGGCTCCAAAATATGGAGCGAATTATTTGGAAATTGAATGATCAACGATCCTCATTTTGAGAGAGAACAAGACAAGTACGACAATCCTATTCCTAGCCGTGAGTATATTTTAGAATACTTGCGCGCCCAAAAGTCTCCTGTTTCCCGCGATAAAATAGCTGAAGCATTATCCATTACAGATGAAGTGCCATTAGAAGCCCTCCGCCGTCGTTTACGTGCAATGGAGCGTGATGGCCAGCTAGTCTTTACCCGCGGACAAAGCTATGGCTTACCTGAACGGATGGATTTATTGTCTGGTACCGTTTTAGGCCATCGCGATGGATTCGGCTTTTTTAAGCCAGATGAAGGCGGTGACGATTTATTTATTAATAATCGCGATATGCTGATGTATTTCCATGGCGATAAAGTGCTTGCTCAAAAAGCAGGTACTGATCGTCGTGGTCGTCGCGAAGCACGAATTGTGCGCTTAGTTCATGAGCGAACAGCTGCATTAGTTGGCCGTTATCACGTCGACGGCGGCATGGGTTTTGTTATTGCTGATGACAGACGCATCACCCAAGAAATATTAATTGCCAGCGAAGATACACTAGGCGCGCGCGCCGGTGATGTTGTCGTGGTTGAGTTAACCCGTCGCCCTGGTCGTTTTGTTAAAGCGGCAGCGAAAGTGACCGAAGTCTTGGGTAAGACAATGGCACCGGGTATGGAAATTGAAATTGCGTTACGTAATTATGATTTACCACATACTTGGTCAGCGATTATTGAGAAAAAACTCAAACGTATTCCTGACGAAGTCACCGAAGAAGATAAATTAGGTCGCGTCGATTTACGTCATTTACCGTTAGTCACTATTGATGGCGAAGATGCCCGTGATTTTGATGACGCGGTGTATGCTGAAGCAAAACCAAGTGGTGGCTGGCGTTTATGGGTAGCAATTGCTGATGTGAGTCATTATGTACGCACTGATTCAGCATTAGATACTGAAGCGCGCTCACGTGGTAACTCGGTATATTTCCCATCGCAAGTTATCCCAATGTTGCCTGAGAAAATATCTAATGGCTTGTGTTCATTAAAGCCAAAAGTCGACCGTTTATGTATGGTTGCTGAAATGACCATTTCTGCAGCGGGTAAGTTATCGGGTACTAAGTTTTATCCCGCGGTAATGCACTCTCATGCACGTTTTACCTACACCCAAGTTGCCGACATGCTAGAAGGTGGTGCAATTGCCCCTGAGCATGAAGCATTATTCCCGCATTTATTGTGTTTGCAGTCGTTATATCTGATCTTAGATGAGCGCCGTGCAGAGCGTGGGGCGATTGCTTTTGAAACGCTAGAAACGCAATTCATTTTTAATGAACAACGTAAAATTGATAAAATTGTCCCTAGAGGTCGCAATCAAGCGCATAAAATCATTGAAGAATGTATGATTTTAGCCAACGTGGCGTCGGCGAAATTTGTTAAAAAGCACAAAGGTGAAGTGTTATATCGTGTTCACGAAGCACCATCAGAGCAAAAACTGGCTAATTTTAAAGAGTTTCTTGCTGAGCGTGGTTTAAGCATGGATGGCGGATTAGAGCCGACCCCGACTGACTATCAAAATCTGATGTTAAAAATTGCTGACCGTCCTGACTTTGAGTTAATTCAAGTGATGTTATTGCGCTCAATGCGCCAGGCCGTTTACAGCCCAGACAACGAAGGTCACTTTGGTTTGGCATTAGAAGCTTATTCGCATTTTACGTCGCCAATTCGTCGTTATCCTGACTTAGTTTTGCACCGAGTGATTAAATATTTACTCGCAAAAGAGCAGGACAATGTTAACGATAAATGGACTCAAGATGGTGGTTATCTCTACCAGATTGAAGAGTTAGATGCATTAGGTGAAGAATGTTCCACCACTGAGCGTCGTGCAGATGAAGCTACCCGTGATGTGAGTGATTGGCTTAAATGTGAATATATGCAAGATCACGTCGGCGACACTTTCGATGCGGTTATTGCCTCAGTCACTAGCTTTGGGTTATTTGTCAGATTAAACGAATTATTTATTGATGGGCTGGTACATATTTCAAGTCTTGCCAGTGACTATTATCAATTTGATCCAATGCGCCAACGGTTAATTGGTGAAAATTCTCGCCAAGTATATCAAGTAGGCGATCCTGTGACGGTTAAAGTTGCGGCGGTGAATCTTGATGATCGTCAAATTGATTTATTGATGGTGGGTGACAACACTAAAGGTGCGGGTAAAACAGCGCGTAAAGGCAGTAAGCCAACAACAGCGCGCCAACGAGTGAATGCTGAAGGCGCTAAGTCAGCACGAGGTAAGTCATCTGCAAAGTCTGATAAACCTAAATTAGATAAGCCTAAGTCTGATAAACCTAAATCAGATAAGCCTAAGTCTGATAAGCCTAAAGCCAGCAAGCGTCGTTCAAGCGGAAAAGCTTCATCTCCAGCAGCAAAACCAGCGGCGGTGAAAAAACCTTCTGCAGTTGCACAAAAAACGGATGCAGCAAAACCAGATTCTAGCGTTAAGAAAAACCCTGCCAAGCGCAGCAAGAGAAAGTAATTAAATGAAAAAACAAGATACCATTTTTGGCATTCACGCCGTTCAAGCTTTGTTAGATAACAGCCCTGAACGTGTCATTGAACTTTGGCTATTACAAGGCCGTGATGACGAACGCTTAACCCCGTTAATTAATCTAGCGTCAACCTTTGGTACAACACTACAACGTGCAGCACGTAAAGTGTTAGATGATAAAGCGGGTAGCTCACAACACCAAGGTATTGTGGCTCGCGTCAAAGCTGTTAAGCCGTTGACTGAAAAAGATTTAGATGAGTTACTTGATAAAACTGCAGTGCCTTTCTTATTAATTTTAGACGGTGTAACTGATCCACATAACCTTGGCGCATGTTTACGTAATGCTGATGCTGCTGGGGTACATGCGGTTATCGTACCAAAAGATAACTCAGTAGGGTTAACCTCAACCGTAAGCAAAGTTGCCTGTGGCGCAGCAGAAACCATACCGTTATTTCAAGTGACTAACCTTGCTCGTACTATGCGTCACTTGCAAGATAAAGGTGTTTGGATTGTAGGTACTGCAGGCGAAGCCGAAGGTAATGTATACCAAGCTGACCTCAAAGGGCCGCTAGCGATTGCTATGGGCGCGGAAGATAAAGGTTTACGTCGTTTATCACGCGAAGGTTGTGATTCACTTGTATCAATTCCAATGTCTGGAAGCGTGTCGAGTCTCAACGTGTCTGTTGCCACTGGTGTTTGCTTATTTGAAGCGGTTAGACAGCGTTTAGGTTAATCACCTATCCATTAGCGTTGTTGCTAGCGAAAATAGCAAAGAATGCGATCAAAAAACGGCGATATTAATCGCCGTTTTTATTATCTCGAGCTCAGGATATTGAGTGTTTTACATACTGCTTTAACGTTTTTATTAATTCAAAACGGCTAATGCGTTCAGTTTAAACAAGTGCACTTTAAATAAATACACTTTATATATGCAATTTATGACATCAATTAACGTCTACCGATCTCATTATCGACATCTTCGTCATCCAATTCCTCATGCCCCAAACTATCATCGTTTACTACGCTAGCATAAGCAGTATTATAACCGGCTTGCTCATCGGCATCTTCAAGCTCATCGTCGGTTGAATCTGGCACGCTATCAAATGCATCCTCGGCAGGATTGATCATTTGCTCGTTGACCATTTCTATATCCACACGTGGATCGAATGATGCTGCCAACGGCGAGCTGACTAAATCACCACCTGCCATTATGTAATCTCCAGTGGCAGTCTGTTCGGCTTTTTGGCGTAAATTAATCCACAGTAGTCTTACTAATAAGGTAAACGAACATATTGCCATAAACCCATACAGCATTTGGTCACCTAAGACCTGCATTAAACCAGAAGCGACTAAGGGGCCAATACTTGCTCCAATACCAAAGGTCACTAATATGGTGGCAGACAGTCCTACTCGTTCGTGTTGATCTACGCGTGAGTTTGCTAATGCGGTTGCTAATGGGTATAAGGTGAACGCCAAAATACCAAATAAACTGGTTAATATTAATGAATACACTGAATGGAATGGAACGACCGTAATAATTAATACAATAACTCCCAATAACGTACAGTTAATGCGAATTAATAAGCTACGAGAAATAATGTCAGATAATTTACCCATTGGCCATTGGGCTAACAACCCGGCAAAAATGGTACAAGACATGTAGAGTGCAACATGTTCAGGATCAATACCTTTGGCAGTCGCATAAGATGGCGCTAAACCATAAAAACAACCTACAATCATGCTTCCTAACGCTATTGTCGTTAAGGCTTGAGGGGCTCGTTTCCAATACAGACCCATTTGTAATGGTGCCGGCGTTAACGGTTCTGGGTGAATTCTTCGAGTGATTGAAATAGGCACAATGCATAATGCAAAACATATGGCGATTAACAGCAGTGGTTCTATGCCCAAATCAGGATATAAGCTAATGGCTCCCTGGCCAGCCATTAACCCTAAATAAGATACAATCATGTAACTGGCAAATACGGTGCCGCGTTGATTATTTTCGGCCTGTTCATTGAGCCAGCTTTCTAACACCATATATTGGCACATCATTCCCATACCAACGGCAAGGCGCAATACTAACCATATGGTTAAGTTGTCGATGAGGGCATGACCCAGTGCTGATGCGGTGACGATTCCAGCACAGGCAACAAAAGCACGAATATGGCCAACTTGAGCGATAAGTTTATGGCCAACTTTGGAACCGCACACAAGACCAATATAGTAGGCAGACATCATGCCACCAATCCATATTTGTGGCACTTGCATGGTGGTCAGGCTTAAGCCCAGGTAGGTTGTCAGTAGACCTGCAGCAAGTACCATTAAAAAAGTGGTGCTATATAAGGATGCAAAACTGCGAAGCGGGCTGTCCATAACTGCGCCTTTATTGGTTCAGTAAGGCTACGTTAGCCCTACTGATTGATTGTCTTGTTACGCTTCATTTACGATCAATAATTATTGAAACGTGTACAACAAGTTGAATGTGGTGACTGTATCGGTGTTTTTACTTTCATCAGGCACCACTTCAGTGTACTTGATGTTCATACCGATTTTAAATGCCCAATCTTGAATAAATGTATTTTTATAACTCATATCAAGGGTTAACGTGTTGTTGTCTAAACCTGTTTCGGCTGTTACGTCGGCGTTGAAGCTAGTATATTCTTGCAATTTTACCGTATATTTAGCCGCTGAACGTAATATTACATCACGATTTTCATCAGGGTTTGGTTCAGCAATACTGGCTTGCGGTTGGTCGTAACGATAACCAGGGCCGGCTTCAAGGCTCAATTTGGTTTTATAGTTTTTAATTAAGTCAAAACCGTAACCAGTAGAAATAGTAGAAATACGGGTATAAGAACCAAACTCGTTCCAGGTAAATTCGCCACGACCAAATACATAACCACGCTCTAATTTATAGTTAGACTGTAAAAACAATTCGTACTTTTCCGCAGTAGACTCATTTCCATCAGAGGCATAATAAGCCTTTAATGTCGCTTCTTGTTTGGTGCTCGGCGAGTCGTAAGTTAAATAAGTACGGCCGTTGAAGTTTTTAGTTTCGTTGTTACCACTGTTTAGCTGTAAACCAGCTTCAACTTCAGCATTAAAATTACTAGGCGGTTCTTGATAATCTGGTGGTACTAACGCCCATGCCGGAGCAGACAATAAAAAGAGGCAGCATGTTGTGGCTATGTTTTTCATGGTTATCATTAGACTGTTTTATTCTTGACGGCGTAAACGCGGTATTTTGGACTGTCGCCATCATACCTGTATTCAAGATTGCTGAAAAGAGTGAGTTAGTGCTTGAGTTTATAGCGTACTTTATGTATCATCGCGCGCTCAAATCAGTCACTTTAATTCGTTCCTTGCCTCCACATTGGTCTGACTGAGCCAGAAAAGAGGCTACTTAACCGTAAGGAGCAATAAATGCGTCATTATGAAATCGTATTTATGGTTCACCCAGATCAAAGTGAACAAGTCCCTGGTATGATTGAGCGTTACACCGGTGTTATCACCGCTGCTAATGGTACAGTCCACCGTTTAGAAGATTGGGGCCGTCGTCAATTGGCTTACCCGATCCAAGACCTACATAAAGCTCACTATGTTCTTTTGAACGTAGAAGCATCTGCAGAGTCTATCGAAGAACTAGAAACAGCTTTCCGTTTCAACGACGCTGTTCTGCGTAACATGGTAATGCGCACTAAAGCTGCAGTTACTGAAGCTTCTCCTATGGCAAAAGCAAGAGACGAACGTGATTCACGTCGTTCACCTTCTGATGACCGTAATGTAGAAGAAAGCGCTGAAGAAAACGCTGAATAATTTTTTGTGAATAATCACTTAATGTTGTCTGGAACGATAACTCGTTCAAGGCGATTAGATAGCCCTAGCGGTATAGCCCATGTGGTCATAACGGTAGAGCATAAATCACAAAGACAAGAAGTAGAAATGTTGAGAAACGTCTACTGTTTGATTCAAGTGGTATTAAGTGGTCCGCGCTTTGATAGCGTAGCAAATAAATTACAAGCAGGTGTGCAAGTTGATGTTGAAGGGTTTCTTTCACTACAACAAGGGCGAAATGGACAAAACCGTTTAGTCTTGCATGCTGAAAATGTCGAATTGAAAACTTAGGAGACTGTCAAAATGGCACGTTATTTCCGTCGTCGCAAGTTCTGTCGCTTCACCGCTGAAGGTGTTGTCGAGATTGATTACAAAGATATCGTTACTTTAAAGAACTACATCACTGAAAGCGGCAAGATTGTTCCTAGCCGTATCACTGGTACCAGTGCTAGATATCAACGCCAACTAGCTCGCGCTATCAAGCGTGCTCGTTATCTTTCTCTACTGCCATATACTGATTTACATCAGTAATATTGCAGTATTAATTATTCCTAACAGAATATTGAGGATTTGATAATGAACGTTATTTTGCTAGATAAAGTTGCAAACTTAGGTAGCTTAGGCGACCAAGTTTCTGTTAAAGCTGGTTATGCTCGTAACTTCCTTTTACCTTATGGTAAAGCAGTTGTAGCAAACACAGCAAACACTGAAGTATTTGAAGCTCGTCGTGCTGAATTAGAAGCTAAATTAGCTGCTGAATTAGCTACTGCGACAGCTCGTGCTGATAAATTAACTGCATTAGAAGCTGTTGTTATTGCTTCTAAAGCAGGTGATGAAGGTAAATTATTCGGATCAATTGGCAACCGTGATATCGCTGATGCAGTTACTGCAGCTGGCGTAGCACTTGCTAAATCTGAAGTTCGTTTACCTTTAGGTGCTTTACGCACTACTGGTAGCTTCGAAATTGAAGTTCAAGTACACGCTGAAGTTAAAGCTGTAGTTAAGATTGCTATTGTAGCAGAAGCTTAATTACTGTTTAGCTCCATAAAAAACACCGCCTCCTGGCGGTGTTTTTTTATGTCTGCGATTTAATCACTAGCCTTGTTAACACCATCTGTTTAGGCCGCATGGCCAGCTGTTTAGGATCTTTCAATGCCAGAGAATATTCCAGTGAACCTCTATTTGATGGTCACTGGAATATTGTTTACCAGGGCTAGTTTAGTTCTTTTTTAGTCGCTGCTTCAGGCGCTACTACAACAGTCGCTTTGGCCGGTGCTTTGGTTGCAACTTCGGCAGCTGCTTCAGGGGCTACTACAACTGCCGCTTTGGCTTGTACTTTGGTTGTAATTTCTGCAGGGGCTTCTGGTACTACTACAACTCCGGCTTTAGCAGATGCTTTGGTTGCAACTTCGGCAGCTGCTTCAGGGGCTACAGCAACTGCTGGTTTGACTTGTACTTTAGTTGCAACTTCTGCAGCGGCTTCTGGTACTACTACAACTGCCGCTTCGGCTTGTACTTTGGTTGCAACTTCTGCAGCGGCTTCTGGTACGACTACAACTCCGGCTTTAGCAGATGCTTTGGTTGTAACTTCGAGGGCTACTTCAGGCGTTACTGCAACTGCTGGTTTGACTGGTATTTCAGTTGTAACTTCGGCAGCTGCTTCTGGTGTTACTGCAACCACTGCATTGGTAGGAACTTCAGTCGCTGCTTTTATTGCAACATCGGGTGCAACATCGGGTGCAACTTCAATTGCCGCTTCTGCAGGTATTTCAGTTGCAGTTTCTATTGCAACATCAGGCGCTACTTCAGTTACCGCTTTGGCTGGTGCCTCAGTTGCCACTTTGGCTGGTGCCTCAGTTGCAACATCAGGCGCTACTTCAGTTGCCACTTTGGCTGGTGCCTCAGTTGCCGCTTTGGCTGGTGTCTCAGTTGCCACTTTGGTTGGTGTCTCAGTTGCCACTTCGGGTGTGACGACTGTTACTGCTTCAGTTGCAATTTCAGGCAATATTTCGGTTGTTGCTATGGCAGTAACTTCAGTTGCTACCTTTGCTTCTCCTTCAACCTTGGTCACTAAGGTTAACTCTTTTATCAAATTATCAGCGTGATCGACCTTGTCCATCATCCACAAAATGTAGCGAATATCGACATGTACGGCACGGGTAATCGTTGGGTTAAAGAACCAGTCTTTAGTGATGGCTTCATAAGTTGAGTCGAAGTTAAGACCAACTAACTCACCTTTACCATTTAACACTGGTGAGCCTGAGTTACCACCAGTAGTGTCAGCACTTGATAAAAAGTTAACCGGTACAGAGTTAAAATCGGCGGGCTTGTCTAAACAAGACATAAATTGACAACTGCTTTGCTGCTTATATACCGATGTGACGCGATGTTTACCTAAGTCGTCAGCTTTAATTGCCGCTAACAGTTTCGCGGGAGCATTATACGGTGCTTCACCGGTGTTTTTGGCTAGGATGCCAGCTAAGCGAGTAAATGGCTGCTTGTATAATGCATCTTTAGATTGATAGCCATCAACCATACCGTAGGTAATACGTAATGTGCGGTTAGCATCAGGGTATACAGGCCAGTTATTTGATTTGTAATAATCAATAATCGCCTTCATATATTCAGGACGAACAGATGATAATTTACCTGCAAGTAGCTTTTCGCTCTTTTCCAATGCCATATTGGTGTCATGAATGGCCACCGCTAAACGAATAAATGGGTCATCGCTAATCTCAAAATCTTCAGCTCTTTTACTCATCCACGCTAGGCGTTTAGCTTGGTCGGTGAGCTCTGTTAATGCATACAAACCTTCCACTTTAGACTCTAGCTGTTCAAAATTGTCTGAACTGCTTAAGGCGTTATCAAACACTTCAGTTTTTAACGGTTGTCTTACATAGGCTTGTAAGTCTTGTAACCATAAAATTTTATCGACCACGGGATCGAAGCTGCTATCGATACGTTTAAGTGCTGCTTTAAACATTTTCATATCACGCAGCTGAAACCCTGACTCACGTTGGTCATTGGGTTTCTTCCTTTCTTTAGCTAAACGGTACAGTTTGCTAGCAGCCTGAAGCATTTCGCTTGATTGGGCATTTTTAAAGAAATAATTGGTTTGCATTTGCTGATGTTTTTCAGCAAGTAGTGCTTCAAGATCACTGATGAGATTTTGGTTAGCACCAGGATCTTTTTTAAGCCAAGCGAGAAAGTCATTCTCACGTTGCTGTTTAATACCAACAATATCAGTGGCGTTAAAGCCATCTAATAAGCCATTAAGCTTTTTCATCCGGTTAGCCATTGAGGCCATAGTGCCGGCATATTTAAGCGCGATATCTTTATCTACATCGCCCATTAAGGTAATGGTATCAATTTGCAACTGGTAGCGTTTTGCGTAGGTTGGATATATCCAATCACTGGCAAACTGTAACTCACTGGTTAAGTTGTAACGGCTGGTAGAACCTGGATAACCGGCCACAAAAATACCATCGCCTGCTTTTACACCGTCTGCGTTCACTTTTAAGTAGCTTTTAGGCTGATATGGCACATTGCCTTTTTTAAACGTTGCAGGCTTACCGTCTTTACCCACATAGGCGCGTAAAAAGGTAAAATCGCCAGAATGACGAGGGTATTCATAATTGTCGATATCGCCGCCAAAGCCGCCAATACTTTTAGGTGGCGCATACACCAAGCGTACATCTCGAATGATTAACTGTTTCGTCAGATAATATTCTAAGCCGTGGTGAAAACTGTTAACTGAGCAACGGTAGTTGTCATCTGATTCGCAGATTTTAATTAATGCTTTTTTATTCGCTTGGATATCTTCAAAGCGTACCAAAGGTTCGGTGCTTAAGTTAGCCATAACGCTATCGGTCACGTTGGTAACTTCCTCGGTAATGTATAAGCGTTCGTTTGGCCCAGCAGAAGGTTCTTCCGCTTGGGTGTTTGCTAAAAAGCCATCTGCGAGGTAATTATGTTCTTTTTTGCTGTTATATTGTATGCCGCGATAAGCACAATGATGGTTTGTGACAACTAGGCCTTGGGGGGATACAAAACTGGCGGTACAATACCCCAAACTGACGACAGCATTCATTGGGTACTGTCCCAAATCTGCCAGTTGTGATGCGGGAATATCAATACCACGTTGCAGGAGTTTGTCGGCAATGGATGGCATTTGATACGGTTGCCACTGGCCTTCATCGGCAAAGGCAAAACCAGATGTCAGCACAAGTGCTGCAACAAGTGCTATACGCATGTATTTTCCTTAAATAATTATTTTATTTCCGTTTGACGGAGCTGTTATTCTAATCGGTCATGACGGCAAATTAAGCTAGACCACGGTGTTATACCATATTTTATAAAGTCGTTGGAAATTGGGAGTGTTAATGTCACAGCAAGGTGCTTTTAAAGCAAGAAACAGGCAAAGAGATGTAGAAGTTAATGCATTAAAATTGCCTCCTCATTCAATAGAAGCAGAACAATCCGTTTTAGGTGGATTGATGCTAGATGCTGAAGCGTGGGATCGTGTTTCTGAAGCGGTTGTGCCAGAAGATTTTTATTCTCGTTCTCATCGAATGATTTTCACGGCTATGCAACGTTTAATGGAATCGGGCCAACCGCTGGATTTAATTACCGTATCCGAACAGCTCGAAATTGAAGATCAATTAGACGATGCTGGCGGCTTTGCTTACTTAGGCGAAATTGCCAAAAATACCCCCAGCGCCGGTAATATTTTATCTTACGCAGACATTGTGCGTGAACGTGCCGTAGTACGTGACATGATTGCCGTTGCCCACGAAATTGCCGATGCGGGTTATAACCCAGAAGGCCGTGATTCAAGTGCATTATTAGATTTGGCTGAAACCAAAGTCTTTAAAATCGCAGAAATGCGTACCAATGCCAATGAAGGCCCGGAAAACATTAAAAGCATTCTTGAAAAAACCGTCGATAGAATTGAGCAGCTTTATAACAATCCCCATAACGGTGTGACAGGTGTTTCAAGTGGTTTTAATGATTTAGATAAAATGACCGCAGGTTTTCAGTCTGGCGACTTAATTATTGTAGCCGCGCGTCCTTCTATGGGTAAAACCACCTTCGCGATGAACTTGTGTGAACAAGCCGCCATGAATGAAGACAAGCCAGTACTTATTTTCAGTCTCGAGATGCCGTCAGAACAGATTATGATGCGTATGTTAGCCTCGCTTGGCCGTGTAGACCAAACCAAAATTCGTACAGGTCAATTAGACGATGAAGATTGGGCGCGCGTGTCTTCAACCATGGGTATCATGCTTGAACAAGGTAAAATGTACATCGATGATGGCTCAGGGTTAACCCCAACCGAAGTGCGCAGTCGTGCCAGACGTATTGCGCGTGAGCATGGCGGGTTATCAATGATCATGATCGATTACCTGCAATTAATGCAGGTACCGTCGTTAAAAGATAATCGTACCTTAGAAATTTCAGAGATCTCTCGTTCATTAAAAGCCTTAGCCAAAGAATTAGAAGTACCTGTTATTGCATTGTCGCAGCTTAACCGCTCGCTAGAGCAACGAGCCGATAAACGCCCAATTAACTCTGACTTACGTGAATCGGGTGCGATTGAGCAGGATGCCGATTTAATTATGTTCATCTATCGCGACGAAGTGTATAACGACAGCTCTGAAGATAAAGGCACCGCAGAAATCATTATCGGTAAGCAACGTAACGGACCTATTGGGCGTATTCGTCTGGTATTCCAAGGTCAATTCTCTCGCTTTGATAACTATGCTGGGCCGCAATTTGAAGAAGATTAATCATTGATTAGACTGTATTTGTGTTTTTAGTATCGTTATTTATGATATTAGTTTATCTCTGTTAATGAGGTTGCATTCATGGCCCTAAACCTCTTAACAGACAGCAAGCCGCGCCATGTTATTTATTGTTAATTAAGGCAACCTATTGAAACCTTTTCCTCGTGCAGAAATCAGTCGTTACGCATTGCAAAGTAACTTGGCACAATTGCGCCTTATTGCGCCCAATAGCAAAATTATGGCAGTGGTTAAAGCCAATGGTTATGGCCATGGGTTATTAAATGTGGCTGAAAGTGTCGGCTTATTAAATTATGTAGAAAGTGTCGGCAAGTATCATGGCGGCGCAGATGGGTTTGGTTTGGCAAGGCTTGAAGAAGCATTGCAACTCAGAGAAGGCGGCGTAAAAGGTAAGCTTTTATTATTAGAGGGTTTTTTCCGTCAGTCAGATTTACCCACACTAGTTAGTCATAATATCGATACTGTGGTTCATCATGAATCGCAATTGCAAATGCTTGAAACTATCACGCTAGATAAGCCTGTCACCGTATGGATAAAAATTGATACTGGCATGCATCGTATTGGCTTTAGTCTTGAGCAGTTCGACAGTATTTATCAGCGTTTGCTGGCTTGTCCGCAAGTGGCTAAGCCGATTCATTTAATGACTCACTTTGCCTGCGCCGACGAACCCGATAATATCCTTACTCAAACGCAAATGAATGCCTTTGAGCAATTGATTAGTGGATTAGAAGGCGATCGCACCTTAGCAAATTCTGCAGGTACCTTATTTTGGCCAACAAGCCAAGCCGACTGGATAAGACCCGGCATTGCGCTTTATGGTGTATCTCCGGTGGTGGGTGATAGGGGCGTTAATCATCGATTAATTCCGGCGATGGAATTAGTATCCAATCTGATAGCTGTGCGCGAACATAAAGCCGGCGATAGTGTCGGCTACGGTGCAACTTGGACCGCTAAAAAAGACACTCGCTTAGGGGTTGTTGCCATTGGTTATGGTGATGGTTACCCACGTAATGCGCCAGAAGGCACACCGGTATGGATTAACGGCCGCCGAGTACCGATAGTCGGTCGAGTGTCTATGGACATGTTAACCGTAGACCTAGGTGCCGATGCACAAGATAACGTCGGCGATAGTGTTCAGCTGTGGGGTAAAGCACTTGCAGTAGAAGAAGTGGCCGAACACATTGGTACCATTGCTTATGAATTAGTCACTAAGCTTACGCCACGAGTGTTGGTTGAACTGCTCGATTGAGCATGAGATTGATATAAACAATGCCCAATACGTAGATAATGTGTTGGGCATTGTTGTTTTAGATACTTTTTTAGGTGCTGTAGTTTTAGATACTGTTGTTTTAGGTGCTGTAGTTTTGAGGCTCTGTTTTTTTAAGAATTGGGTGCCAGCGTTAGATTCAGTTTTTCACTTTGGCGTTAACTTCTAATGTTTGATTAAGAATCCTCAAAGCAAATTTCAATAAAAGCGTTACCGAATTCGTGGCTAAAAGGCATCATGATTTTTTTACCGCGCGCTTTATGAGAAATAGTATGGTTTTTACCAGACACCACAGCCGGTGTTGCCATATCAAAGTCGTAACCTTTTTCGCTGAGTAAGTTTTTGGCACCGCCAGTCACCATGTTAGTTATTTCACCCACTAAATCAGTTACTTCATCATTAATAACCCCCGGTTTTTCACCAAGCATTTTATTCATAATTTCAAGGATAAGTGATTGCTCAAAAGTAATCGACAGCGAACCGCGAGTTTTAGGACCCACCATACCAATCAAGCCAGATACGTCACCTTTTGCAAGGTCATGGTTTTTTAATTGAGGTTTACCAGGCTTAAGATCCATTGTTGCCATGGTAGAGATTACATTGATTAAAGACACAAGAAATGGGTTGATGAATTCAACGTTCATAGGCAAAGCAATCCTTCTACATTTTAAAGGGTGGCATAGTATATAGAGAGGGCATAAAGAGTGCGTAACGCTACACGGCCCTATCATTATAGTAGCTGACTAACACAAATACTGACTATATCAGCAAAGTAAAATACAGGTTTAAGCTTAGAGCACAAAAAGGAAATTGATAGTGGCATTAACGGTAAAAATATTTTTATACAGTTAATTCATGTAACAAAAATCTAGAATGAGCCATTAATTTACTATGGTCGGTCTAACGCTACAAGGGCTGAGCTGAGCATCAATTGATTGCGCTACTGACTAAGGTGGTTTCTAGTTGGAGCTAATATTGATTACCCATGCACTTAAAAGTAATTAGCGCGACAGCGAAGACTGCAAACGTTGATTATCCAATGATGATAAATTCGGTTAATGCCACATCAAAGCGAGGCTCACCAACGGATAAGCACAGCAATAGCTATGCTCGTGCGCTTCTTTTCCATTATACCGATGTTGGATAGTTCATTATGTTAAGTCGCTGACTGTAATTGTAATGATTCAGTTTGGAATTTCTATTAGCTAGTTCATGTTTTTAACGCTGTGTTGGCTACCTGAAAAGCTAAGATGATTTAATCGCTTTACATCAATAAGATGGCAAATGTAGGATAAATCAATAACGCAATGACTAAACGTCATGTACCACAAGGATCGAGCAAGTGTCGAAATCTGTAGCAATCACAATAAATGATCAATTTTCACGAGTTGATTTTCTGAAACATAGAACGCCAGAAACCACTAATGAACAAGCAAAAAATGCTTTTGCGCTATTATCTGAATATAGAGACGGTGGAATATATATCGCTCATTATTCCGGTTTTAGTGAGTGGGAGAAACACCCAAAAGGTGATGAGTTCGTTCAGATTTTAGGTGGAGAAACGACATTAGTCCTTCTAGTTGATAACGTAGAGCAACGTTACCCTTTATCGACGGGGCAAATGTTGGTTATCCCCCAAGATGTTTGGCACCGTTTTGAATCACCAGAAGGTGTTAAAATTATGACAATAACACCGCAACCAACAGAGCATAGTATCGAGAAGCCAAACGGAACATAACAAATAACGATAGGTCGGCTGAAGCCGTATTAAGTACCCATTAGCGCGAGCAGCCCGATTCGGATAAGCAAACATGCTGTCGTGAAAAGTGCCGTTGTGCAATGTGCCGTTGTGAAAGGTAGTAAGAAGATAAACCTTGGATTACTCTGCATTTTTAAACTTTAAGCTATTGTTTTAGATTGTTTTTTAATTTAATGAGAAATCATATCGTTGTACAATAAAAATAACTAAATAAGAGGTGTTCTATGGATGGAAAATCATTAATCGTTATTTTAATAATGGTGTCAGCTTCAGCTTCAGCTTCAGCAGAAGTCTATAAGTGTGCAGATGGTAAGTATCAAGCAGACCCGTGCGACGACCAAAGCGAACTGTTAGATTTAAGTAATGTAGGCAGCGTGGTTGCACCATCGAGAGGTTACCCTGAAAGTCTAACTAACGAGACCATAGATGCAAGGCAGCTGGATAGTGCTGTTAATGCGCGTGATAAAAAAGCTGAAATCGCTCAATACTTACGTAAACAAAAAATTGAACGTGACATTAGAAACCTCGAAAAAGAAAGGAAAAAAGCGTTCAAAGATCGTGATGATAAAATCGATCAATTGCGTACCACTGGTAAGCGAGCTAACAATAATTTAGCGGGTGCAACTTGGCAGCAAAGTCTAGCGCAAGAAATGACCGCAGTTATGCAACAGGGCAGTACCGAAGTCGAATCAATTGATCGTCAAATATCTGCACTTAGGTCTGAATTAAAACAACTGTAAACCAAATAAACTAATCAATAACCGTGGCTACCAATTGGTGGCCTTTCTTTACGCGAATTAAGCAACGGTACTTACATGCACCATCAGCTTTATCATGTTTATGAATGCTATAAGACGCCATAATTTTGGTTCCCCACTTTTATTTGCCCAATTCATTATGGTTCCCCTGGCCTCTAAAAACGTGTAAAAGCGTCTTAAAATGTGTGAAAAACTCAAAAACGTGAGAGGTGTTAATTCAGTGAATACAACGTCAAAGCTAGCCATACCAACGTATACACTCTATCGCACCGTGATCTTTCCCTAAATCAGTAGACACTTGCTTCTCGATGATGGGTTAATGATATAATTAGCCATTACTTAGGGCAGCCCAGTTGTTTTAGCCTAATTTATGACTTTTTTACTGGCTCCTTGTGCAACAACGATTACCCAAAATGCAGCTAAAAAGGTGCATCAATACCGCAAATTATGAGTATAAAGAATTCAGTGAATACAACACCAAAGCTAGTCATACCAACAGATACGCTTGATCGCACCTTTTCCATTGCGCCGATGCTGGATTGGACTGACCGCCACTATCGTTACTTTGCACGCCTTATGTCGAGCAAAGCCTTGTTGTATACCGAGATGATCACCACGGGTGCTATATTACAAGGTAAGGGCGACTATTTAGCTTATAACGAGCAAGAGCATCCTGTAGCGTTACAGTTGGGTGGCTCTAACGCTGTGGATTTAGCGGCGTGTGCCAAATTGGCTGCTGAGCGCGGTTATGATGAAGTGAACCTCAATGTAGGGTGTCCGTCTGATAGAGTGCAGAATGGTCGCTTTGGTGCGTGTTTAATGGCTGAACCTGCGTTAGTAGCGCAATGTGTTGATGCGATGAAGCAGGTAACCGATATGCCGATCACGGTAAAAACCCGTATTGGGATTGATGAGCAAGACAGTTATCAGTTTTTAACGGATTTTATTGAAACCGTGAGCGCTCAAGGTTGTAGTGCATTTACTATTCATGCGCGTAAAGCCTGGTTACAAGGGTTAAGCCCGAAAGAAAACCGTGAAATTCCGCCGCTAGATTATGATCGGGTTTACCAGTTAAAGCGTGATTATCCACACTTGAACATCAGCATTAACGGTGGCATTAAAACCCTTGAAGAATCTAAGCTGCATCTAACCCAGCTAGATGGAGTGATGGTGGGGCGTGAAGCTTATCAAAACCCCTATATATTGGCGCAAGTTGATCAGCAATTGTGTGGACTCGATACCGTGGTGATTACTCGTCAGCAAGTGATTGAGCAAATGTTGCCGTATATTGAGGCTCATTTAGCCCAAGGCGGTCGGTTAAACCACATTACTCGTCATATGATTGGTTTATTTCAAGGATTGCCGGGTTCACGTGGCTGGCGTCGTCATTTAAGTGAGAATGCTCATAAGCCTAATGCTGATATTGGGGTAGTGCTTAAAGCCGCTGAGTTTGTTGATGCCGAAGCATTGGCCAGTGACGAATCGACTTTGATATAACACTTTATATTAATAGGTTATATCGAGAAGTTATATCGCGAGGTATTTCAATAGAATACGTTGTCAAATAAACGCCCAGACGGTTATATTAACAATAGCCGTTAGCATATCAAAAGCGTCTTTTATTAGGCGCTTTTTGATTTTTTAACTCGCTTGTAAAATCAGCTCGAGAATCCATAAAGCCTGCTAGACAAAAGTGGCCAAGACAATTACCTATGATAAGACCTAGAAAGGCTAGACCGTCAGTAACTATTGTCAGTAACTATTGTCACGAATCCAGTTACTAAACCTGTCACTCACGCAATCATTTTCTCAATTATTAACTCATCCATTATCTCAATCATTAACTCTGTCAGCGTAACCATCACATTCATCAACTATTAATCTCGCCGTTAATTTAACCTCTACTTCAGCCACTCATCTAAGCACTTACTTCGCTGTAGCTTTTCGGTGGGTGGTAATATTGGGCTATTTCTGACGACGTTTTAGTCTTGCTAAGATGCTTAATAAAAATCACTGGTCATTTTCACTAACTATATGGTTAATTTTACTACCTGTTGGTTTTTTGCTCACGACTTTAGTTCAGTTATATAAACTATAATTAATTTATTTGGTTTACAAATTAAGTGGTTAGAGTGGTTTTTGAAAGTTGGCACGCAGCTTGTAATACCTATTGTGTAATCAACTAGACGGGTGTTTAGTTGCCATTAACCAACACAAGAAAGGATGCCATTATGTCTACATTAACTTCAACCAACGTGATTCGCCGTAGTGTTCAACTATCAATTGCTGCAGCATTATTGGTTACCGCCAGTGTTTCGGCACAAGCAGATGAAATTTCAATCTCTAATACAGTCGCTGCGCTAGAACAGAATATGACGCAAGCGAGCCAAGAGATGATTTCAAATGTGAAGCAAGAGTTAATGCTGTCGTTGCAAACTCAAATTGCTGAACAAGTTTTTGAAATTAATTCAGCTTTAGAGTTTGCTAGCTTTGAACAACCACAAGTGAGTACCGCTGTAGCTGCTGAGAATAAGTAATGGATGGGGCGATGAATATAGGCTTGGTGCTGCCATTAATGTCGTTATTGTTATTGCCAGTTATCAGTTTTGCATTGTGTGCGATGTTAGTCAGCTGGCTGTTTTGGCCAAGCATTAATGACCAAGCTTAATCTTAACTCATTGCTTTTAGAATAAACCTTATTAAGTACGAGAGGATAATATGAACCGTTTAATCAATAGATTACAAGATGAAACTCGAATTGTATGTGGCGTATCTGCGAAGTTAGCAAAACAATATGGCTGGTCATTACTTTGGACTCGTATTGTGACAGTAGGATTAGTGCTAACCAATCCAAGTATTAGTTTACTTGCGTACTTTGTGATTGCAGTGGTGATGAGTCAAAAAACATCTCGATTTTAAGGCTTGCCCAGTAATGAGTAAGCGGGGGAAGTTTAATTACCCCGCAGATAGGTTATGCATTGATGTATGTGGTTATTTTTTTAAGAAAGCTTGGAAGCGTTGTTTTGCTTCGTTACTTTGTAAGCGTTCAGCAAACTCAACTAATTCTAATTTCATCTGAGCTTTAACTTCTGCCTGGTTATGACGTAAAAGCCGTTTTGATGCTTGCATAGATAATGGTGGCAGAGCTGCCAATTTTTTTGCTTGCGCTAGACTGAAGCTAATGAGCTCGTCTTGCGCAACCACGCGGTTAATAATGGTTAATTTTTCAGCCGTCTCTGCATCAAAGGCTTCGCCCAGTAAAATCAGTTCAGCCGCTTTTTGTTGGCCAACAATTAAGGGTAACAAGATGCTTGAGGCTGCTTCTGGTACTAGCGCTAAATTGACAAATGGCATTTGGAATTTAGCCTGATTGTCGGCGTACACTAAGTCGCAATGCAATAGTAGAGTTGTTCCTATTCCCACAGCCGCTCCGGTTACCGCTGCAACCACAGGCTTTTTAAGATCTAACAAACAAAACAAGAATTTAACGGTTGGATGATTGTCATCTAAGGCACCACTTTGCAGAAAATCGACGATATCATTGCCAGAGGTAAAACAGTTTTCGGTACCATGGAACAGAAAGGCACGAATATCATTGTCGGCTTCACCTTGGATCAGGTATTCTGTGAATTGCTGATACATTTCTAGATTAAAGGCATTGCGCTTTTCTGGACGATTAAAACTGATGATACGCACGCCTTGATCATCTCTTACCTGAATATGACTCATTCGTAGCTTCCTGTTGTGAACGCGAGTGGGATTACATGGAGTTTAAGACATTGAAAGCAATATTCAAACATCTGTTTAACTTTTTAGTGTTATCATCATTATCATTCGCAGCCACTGCTAACGTTGTCTTGGTCGATGGACATGTTAGAGCTATGCCTGCGAGTGTGCCCAATACCGCCGCTTATTTTACGTTAGAAAATCATAACAACAGTGATGTTAAGTTAGTTGAAGTGAAGACGAGTGTGGCAAAAGTAGCGCAGTTGCATACAATTTTAGAAGAAGATGGCATGGTTAAAATGCGTCAAGTCGAAGGGTTTACCATACCGTCTCACGGTTCGTTAACACTTCAACCTACTGGCGACCATGTGATGTTGTTGTCGTTAACTGCGCCATTGGTTATTGATGACAAAGTGCCTTTAGAATTAATTTTTGAAGATGGTCAGCATCTTATGATTGAGCTTACTGTGCTTAAACAAGCCGCGGCTCAACATGATGAACATGCAGAACATCATCACCATCATTAAGGAGCAATATTGATGCAAGTAACAAGGAATAAAATTTTAGCCGTTTTTGGTGTGCTGGGTTTAGTACTTTACTTTGTTAGCGTGTGGTGGAGCGTTGAGCCGAATCCAATTAAGCCGGTATCGTCGCAAACTGATAACGGTAAGTTAATTGTGGGTTATGCCACAACAACTGCATTAATTGACACAATGGAAACCTTGCTGGCTAAACCAGGTGGTTGGCTGTCTAATGATATTATGCCTCCGTCGGTAATGATGGATAACATGCCTGCATTTGAATTTGGTGCATTAGAACAAGTGCGTGATTTAGCACTGACTATGCGTAAAGAGTTTAGTCGTTCACAGTCGCAGTCTACTGCGGATACTGATTTGTTAGGCGCTCATTCGAAGTTAAACATCGATAACACCAGTTGGTTAGTACCAAGCGCCGAAGGTGAATATCGTGATGCTATCAAATTATTGAAACTTTACCGTGCTAAAATCAACGACGCTGATAACAATAATGCTCAGTTTTATGCTCGTGCAGATAATCTCAATGAATGGCTTAAAGAAGTTCAGAAACGTTTAGGCAGTATGTCGCAACACTTATCTGCCAGTGTGGGCCAAGAACGATTAAATACTGATTTAGCAGGTGATTCGTCTGCGCGTCAATCTACACCTGGTTTATCAAGTAATGAAATTAAAACCAGCTGGTGGAAAATTGATGATGTATTTTATGAAAGCCGTGGTTCAGCTTGGGCATTATTGAATTTTATGCGGGCAATTGAAGTTGATTTTGCCGATGTGTTAGAAAAGAAAAACGCTGAGGTCAGTTTACGTCAAATTATTCGTGAACTTGAAGCAACTCAGCAAACAGTTTGGAGCCCTTTGGTTCTTAATGGAAATGGTTTTGGTTTAGTGGCTAATCACTCGTTGGTGATGGCTAATTATATTTCGCGTGCAAATGCCGCGGTAATTGATTTAACTAATTTACTCTCACAAGGATAATGATGAAAAAGACTCTTCTTGCCACAGCTGTAGTGGGCCTTTTAAGTGTGTCATCGGCTCATGCGGCAACTGTATTGGGTTTTAAAGTAGGCGCTGATTATTGGCAGGCAGACACCACAAATGCATTTAATGATGATAGTGGTGTTGCTCACAGCTTTAATGATGATTCTTCACAGGGTAGCTTGTGGATTGCTGTTGAGCATCCATTGCCGTTTGTGCCTAATGTTAAAATTCGTGAAAACCGTCTTGAGTCGAGCACGAGTCTTGCTAATGCCGACTTTAACTTTAACGGTCACAATTTTACTGGCGCAACATCGGTGACGAATGACTTAAGCAATACTGACTTTGTATTGTATTACGAAATTCTTGATAACGATTTAGTGTCAGTTGATTTAGGTGCGGCATACAAGTTAATGAGTGGTTCATTACGTGTTGCTGATGCAGGTCACCCAGAAGAGGTGGATATCGATAGCGGTATCGTGATGGGATACGCCAGTGCACAAGTCGGCATGATTGGTTTAGGTTTGTTTGGCTTTGCTGATGTAATGATCGGTGTAGATGAATCTAATGTATATGACTACGGTGCAGGTTTAGGATGGCAGTTTGACGGATTAGCTGTCGATACTTCTATCCGTGTTGGTTACCGCGAGTTCAATTTTGATGTAAGCAACTTCTCTGGTGTTTCTCAGAATACTGACTTTAGTGGTGCATTTGCTGGTGTTGAATTAGTTTTCTAATTCGGTATCGAGCTTAACGATTATATAAATAATTGTAATGCCTATAAAAAAACCGCCAATTGGCGGTTTTTTTGTGGGAGCTTATTTTTGTGTAAGCTTAGTGCTTAGTGCTTAGTGACTAGTGCTTATTGAGCAATAAGTCCGCTGTTAATCGAGATAACATCATCTTCGTTCAACGTACCCGCAGCCTGTTTAAGCGCTAATATAGAGTTAATATAACCATAACGAGCTTCAGATAGTTGACGCTTTGAATCATATAAGTCGCGTGTACGGTTTAGCACATCAACAATTGTACGCGTACCCACTTCAAAACCAGCTTGGGTTGCTTTTAGCGCGCTTTCAGATGAAATAACTGATTGCTCATACGCTTTGATTGAACTGATAGACGCATTCACGTTGTTAAAGTTATTACGCACGTTTTTGGTAACGCTACGATGAGTTTGCTCTAATTTCTCGCTAGCTTCCACATATCGGAATTGCGCTTGCTTCACTTGAGAGGTGACTTTAAAGCCTTCAAAAATTGGAATGCTTAACGTGATACCAACATTGCTGTTGTCATAATCTGGACCAGGCGTTTGATCAACGCCTTTGTTGTAACCAGCATTGAAGTTCAATGAAGGCATATGGCCAGCTTTGTACAATTTAATGGTTTCATTGGCGATATCTTTAGCGATACGTTGAGTCATTAAATCGATACTATTGGTTTCGGCCATTTTTAACCAAGCAGCAGACGATGCTGGGGCAGGTGTAACGGCTGAAAAACGGTTAGTATCAAGAATATCAATTGATTTATGATCTATACCAGTAATTTCACGTAATGTTTCGTAGCTATTGTCTAGGGTATTTTGAGCCAAAATTTCTAATGCTGATGCTAAGTCATATTGTGCTTGAGCTTCATGTACATCAGTAATTGCGGTTAGGCCGACTGCAAAACGTTGCTTAGTTTGTTCAAGCTGACGTTCAATGGCGGCTTTTTCTGCACCTTGGAACTCGTAGTTATCTTTAGCCGTTAATACGTCAAAGTACGCTTTAGTTACGCGAGTGATTAACGATTGTAATGACGATGCATAAGTTGAGTCGGCTTGAGATGCTGCCATTTCAGCAAGATCTAAACCAACCCATGCACTATGATCGTATATAACTTGAGTTAAGCTAACACCACCCGTTAAACCGTCGGTGTCTGCTAAAGGATCGTTCCACGCTTTGGCATAACCAACGTTTGCGCTGATGGTTGGTAATAACGGTGCACGGTTTTCTTGAATACTCTCGTATAACGCATCACGTTGTGCTTTGGCTTGTAAAACGATAGGGTCGCTAGTGAGTGCTTGCTGATATATTTGAAGTAAATCGTCAGCTTGTACTGCTGGTGCTGCAATAGCAAATGCTAATGCTGCGTATAATGAACCAATTTTGAATTTCATTTGCTGCCCTTTTTAGACAATTCCTCGGTAATTTGAGGTGTTGATTAACTTATAATTTGGTCATGCTCTTGGTTAAGTGAATGATTTATCATCATTTAATCTTAACTCGGCAATCAGTGTTAACTCACTTGCTTAATGAATATGCACAATAATTTACAGATGATAGCGTCGTTCAATGTCGACATTTCATTGTTGATTACATATTGCTCACAATATATCGATTATGTCATGTCGATTACTACATATTGTGCACTACTTAATAGTAGTGATTTTTTCATTTTCAAGTCAAATTTGAAGTGTAACAGATTTTATTTTAATTAGACCCGTTTTTGCTTTTTCAAGCTCAAATGCTTAGTTCTTAATTATGTTAATTTAAACTGTTAAAATGACCCGTTAGTTTATGTTTTGATAGACAAGGATAAATATGTCTGAGCAATCGGTGTTAACAACCTTTGACGCAGAGTCAGGTTTTAGTTTGATATCTAAAAAAGTGTTGTATAAAGGTTTCTTCCAGTTGGACGAATACACCTTTAAGCATAAGTTGTTTAAAGGTGGCTGGAGTGGTGAGATTACCCGTGAGGTTTTTGAGCGCGGTAATGCGGTGGTTGTACTGCCTTATGACCCGGTTCGTGATGAAATTGTATTAATCGAACAAATTAGGGTACCTGCATTAGCAACTACTAAATCAATCTGGCTTCTTGAGTTAGTGGCAGGTATGATTGAGCCCGGCGAATTTCCAGAACAAGTTGCAGAGCGAGAATTGGCCGAAGAAGCTGGATTAAGTCTATTAGGTTTAACACGCATAAACAGTTACTTAGTCAGTCCTGGTGGCACTTCAGAGCGTTTTCATTTGTTTTGGGGGCAGGTTGATACGACCAAAGCTGGCGGAATACACGGACTTGAACATGAAAATGAAGATATTCGTGTGCATGTTGTTAGCCGTGAACAAGCCTATGAGTGGATTAATAATGGTCGCATTGACAATGCATCGACGGTATTAGGCATCCAATGGTTGATGCTAAACTACCAACAGATTCGTGACGCACTTTAGTTTATTGAACATGGTGATAAGCAAGATAGGAATGATTGAGTGGCAGAGTTTAACCAGAGACAGAAGCAAAAATATCAACCCAATATCAGCGCATTTTTAGCGGTATGTGGTCGAAATTATGCACATATTTTAAAATGGTTACCCGATCAAATTACGGTCAATGTGCCTTGGCAGGTTGAAGGTGAGTTTGGCCAGTTGTCGATCAATCTTCTTGAGAATACTAAATATACTCAGTTAATCGAAATATCGCGCCCTATACCAAATGGACATTTTTTTAAATCTCCAAACGCAATTGTTCGTGTCTATCATGATGCTCAATTAGCAGAAGTGTTAACTAGCCAACAGATTTATCGCTTAAAGCCAGTGTATGATTACCCGAATATACATATGCATCATAGCGATGAAAAATTTCAGGTGAATGCATTCCTTGAGGAGCTGTTGAAGATTGGGTCTCTGAGAGTGACTTGCCAATCGTAGCTTTTTTCTTCTTTTTACCATGTTAGGAATATTTTGTGCTTAAAGACGCAGTGCATATTCTGTTGCTGAAAATGAGCCTGTGCGATTAGTACAAGTGACGGATCCGCATCTTTTTGCTGATCCTGAAGGTCAATTGCTTGGTGTTAATACGGCACAAAGTCTTCAAGCCGTGTTGAATACGTTTATTGCAACCCAATATCCCGCCAATATTTTATTGGCTACGGGAGATATTAGCCAAGATTATTCACCTGAGTCTTATCAGCACTTTGTGCAGAAGATTGAGATGTTAGATCTGCCTTGTCATTACTTACCCGGAAACCACGATGATCCTCGCTTAATGAGTCTGCGTATGCAGGGTGAAAAAGTGTTTGGTCAACAACGGATAATTATTGGTAACTGGCTAATATTAATGCTTGATTCAACTGTTCGTGGTAAGCCTGGTGGCTATATGGGCGAACAGCAGTTTGCATTGATCGAGGCTTCAATTAAGGCGACACCAGATAAACATGTGTTATTAGTGATGCACCATAATCCTATTTTAATGCAGTGCGCTTGGTTAGATCAGCATTGCATGATGAATGGCGAAGACTTTTTGCAACGAACAAGTCGCTACCCGCAAGTGAAAGGCGTTCTTTGGGGGCACGTACACCAACAAGTCGATAATATTCATCGTGGACCGCATGGTCCTATTCCACTAATGGCGACACCATCGACGTGTATTCAGTTTAAACCATTATCCTCCTATTTCGCCTTAGATCATCGTCAACCGGGTTATCGTTTGCTGGAGTTGGCAGGCGATGGTAGCATTCGTACTAATGTGTATCGCGTGCCTGGAAATCGATTTGCACCCGATAATGAGGCCAGCGGATACTAGTTTAGTGCGTCATCTTATGTTACTAAGGGACGTTAAGTATTGATTAACCGTCTCGCGAGGGAATATGCTGCTTTATATACATGGTTTTAATAGTTCTCCTCAGTCGGATAAGGCCGTTCAAACCGCACACTATATTCAGCAACATTATCCACAAGTCGACTTTCACCAACCACAATTACCTTCATCACCCTCTGCTGCTATGGCTTTATTGTGCAACATCGCTGAGCAAGCGAAACGGCAAGGGCAGATATTGCGCTTTATTGGCTCGTCGTTAGGTGGCTATTTTGCCAGTTATTTAACCGAAACGTATGGTGGCAGAGCTGTTTTGATTAATCCGGCGGTAAAACCGTTCGAATTATTTGAAGAGTTTATCGGGCCTCAATATAATCCTTATACCAATGAGCATTATCAAGTGTTGCCGCAGCATCAAGATGATGTCGCCCTGTATAATACTCACGTGATCCGGCACCCGGATCGTTTTCTGGTGCTGTTGCAAACTGGTGACGAAGTGTTAGATTATCGACAAGCATTACATAAGTACCATAGCTGTGAATTACATTTAGAGCCTAATGGCGACCACAGTTTTGTCGGCTATGAACAACAATTAGACAAAATATGTAAATTTATTCAGTTGTAACTTTCTACCGTTACAAACAACGATCAATTTGAGCTAACTTTGGCTCTATTTAACTCCAAATGTGTGGATTATGAGCAACCAATATACTTCTGACGCTATTGAGGTCCTTAATGGACTTGACCCGGTAAAACGCCGTCCAGGTATGTATACCGACACCTCTAGACCAAATCATCTTGGGCAAGAAGTCATTGATAACAGTGTTGATGAAGCTCTGGCAGGACACGCGACTAAAATTGAAGTTGTACTCCATACTGATAATTCCCTTGAAGTGACCGATGATGGCCGCGGTATGCCGGTGGATATTCACGCTGAAGAAGGCATTCCTGGGGTTGAACTGATCCTAACTAAATTGCACGCTGGCGGTAAGTTTTCCAATAAAAACTACCAATTCTCGGGCGGTTTACACGGGGTTGGTATTTCTGTTGTTAACGCCTTATCCACCCGAGTTGAAATCAGCGTTCGCCGTGATGCACAAATATACGAAATGGCCTTTGAGAATGGTTTTAAGGTCGAAGAGTTGGTGGTGACGGGTACTTGTGGACGTCGCAATACCGGGACCCGAGTGCATTTTTGGCCCGATGTAAGTTATTTTGATTCACCTAATTTCTCGGTCAGTAAATTAATTTATATTCTGCGAGCTAAAGCGGTATTGTGCCCTGGTTTGCGGATTAAATTCACCAATAAACAAAATGGTGATGTGCATGAATGGTTTTATGAAAGTGGCTTAACTGATTACCTCAAAGAAGCGATAAAAGACTCGGTTTTATTACCTGAAGAGCCTTTTGTTGGCAGCTTTAAAGGCAAATTAGAAGCTGCTGAGTGGGCTATTACATGGTTACCAGAAGGTGGCGAAAGTTTAAGTGAAAGCTACGTTAACTTAATTCCGACACCATTAGGTGGTACTCATGTGAATGGGTTTAGACAAGGTTTGCTTGAGTCTATGCGTGAGTTTTGTGAATTTCGCAATCTTGTTCCTCGGGGAATTAAGTTGTCGCCCGAAGACATTTGGGACCGTGCGGCGTTTATTTTATCGATAAAAATGCAAGATCCACAATTTGCTGGGCAAACCAAAGAAAAATTATCGAGCCGTCAAAGCTCTGCATTTGTTTCTGGTATTGCTCGTGATGCCTTTTCGTTGTGGTTAAATTCTAATACTGAGTTAGCAGAGCAGTTGGCAGAATTGTGTATTGGCAATGCATTGCGGCGCTTAAAGGCAGCCAAAAAAGTCGCGCGTAAAAAAGTCACTTCTGGACCTGCGTTACCGGGCAAGTTAACCGATTGTAGTGGCCAAGACCCAATGCGAGGAGAGTTGTTTTTAGTAGAGGGTGATTCTGCTGGTGGTAGCGCTAAACAAGCTCGAGACCGCGAGTTTCAAGCGATTATGCCGCTAAGAGGTAAGATTTTAAATACCTGGGAAGTTGATTCCGGACAAGTGTTAGCGTCGCAAGAGGTACATAATATTTCGATTGCGATTGGTTGCGATCCTGACAGTGATGATATTTCAGAATTACGTTATGGTAAAATTTGTATCTTAGCCGATGCGGATTCTGATGGGCTGCATATTGCGACATTGTTGTGTGCGTTGTTTTTAAAGCATTATCGTGTATTAGTTAACAATGGTCATGTGTATATTGCAATGCCACCGTTATTTCGTATTGATATCGGTAAAGAGGTTTTTTACGCTTTGGATGAAGCGGAAAAAACCGGTATTTTAGACCGTATAGCGGCAGAAAATAAAAAAGGTAAAGTGCAAGTGACTCGTTTTAAAGGTCTGGGTGAAATGAACCCGTTGCAGCTACGTGAAACCACTATGGATCCCAATACTAGACGCTTAGTGCAATTAACCATTGATGATGCCGATGAGACCGTGGCATTAATGGATATGTTACTTGCCAAAAAGCGTGCACCGGATCGTAAAAGTTGGTTAGAAACCAAAGGTGACCTAGCGTTACTTTAGCCGTGTTTCTTAGTGCCAATAATAATGTATAACATAAGGCAAAAGATAATTAGCATGCAATATATTAGATTACGATCTTACGTAAATTTGGGCGGTAAATTCGCCTTCATGGGGGTTATGTTTTTAGCCCTGACGCCTATTTTAGCCTCTGCTGCGCAATCGGTGATGATTACCGTTACCAAAGGTTTTGGATTAAGTTTATATGCTTCCGATTTAGGTGATATTAAGCAATTAACTGTAGGCGATGAGGGCACTCTTTTTGTAGGCTCTCAAAAAAGTGGCACTGTTTATGCGCTAGTTGATAGCGATCAAAATGGCCAAGTTGATAAACGTTATCTTATTGCCAGAGGCCTCGATTATCCTGAAGCGTTAGCCTTTCATGATGGTTCATTATACGTCACTGAAGACGATCGCATTATCCGTTTTGAAGAGATTGAGTCTCGCTTGCGTCGTCCTAGCCGTGCGCGTGAAGTGTATTCAAATTTACCAAGCTTAGACAAAAAGTATTCGCGTTCGATGCATTTTGGACCCGACGGACGTTTGTACATTGCCATCGGCTCGCCTTGTAATGTGTGCGAGGCTGCTTCGCCATTTGGCAGTATATTAGCGATTAATGTCGATACCGGTGCTAGTGAGCAAGTAGCTTCTGGGCTTCGCAGTGTTATTGGCTTTGATTGGTCACCCGATACTAACAAGTTATGGTTTGCTGATTTAGGCCGAGATTGGATGGGCGATAATATTCCCGCTGATGAGATAAACCGTTTAGACGTTAAAGGCAGCCATTTTGGCTTTCCTTATTTGCACGGTAAAGATGTTATTGAACCCGCCTATGATAAACCGGAAAATTTAAACATCACCCTGCCCGAATTTGAATTACCAGCCCATGTTGCTGCAACGGGATTAAGCTTTTACCGAGGCGAGCAATTTCCTGAACGTTATCGCAAACAGATTTTTGTGGCTGAAAATGGTTCGTGGAACCGTTCAAGTAAAGTCGGTTATCAAATTGTGATGCTTGAAATGGAAGATAACAAAATTATTAAACGTGAAACCGTGGTGAGTTTTCTGGATGGAGAATTTCCGGTAGCACGTCCATTTGATGTAATTAATGCGCCTGATGGTGCAATGTACATTTCAGATGATCTAAAAGGTAATATTTACCGCTTGTTTTATAATGCACCCGAACAATCACAGGAAACGAATAATGAGTGATGCGATTGAATTAAGCCTTGATGGTGTAGAGCAAATGCCGCTGAGGCGCTTTACCGAAGGGGCTTATTTAAATTATTCCATGTACGTGATTATGGATCGCGCCCTACCGCACATTGGTGATGGTCTAAAACCTGTCCAACGCCGCATTATCTATGCAATGAGCGAATTAGGCTTATCAGCGCAATCTAAACACAAAAAATCAGCCCGTACTGTCGGCGACGTGTTAGGTAAATATCACCCGCACGGTGATAGTGCGTGTTACGAAGCTATGGTGTTAATGGCGCAGCCATTTTCCTATCGATATCCGCTGGTTGACGGCCAAGGTAACTGGGGTGCGCCAGATGACCCTAAGTCATTTGCTGCAATGCGTTATACCGAAGCTAGATTATCAAAGTTTTCTGAAGTGTTATTGTCGGAATTAGGGCAGGGTACCGTAGATTGGAGCCCTAACTTTGATGGCACCATGAAAGAGCCTGTAACCTTACCAGCACGATTACCGCATATATTATTGAATGGTATTACCGGTATCGCAGTGGGCATGGCAACGGATATTCCGCCGCATAACGTGCGTGAATTAGTAGGCGCCTGTATAGAGCTAATCGATAATCCTAAAGCTGATTTAGCCCGCCTAATGGAGTTTGTTCCTGGTCCTGATTATCCAACAGAAGCCGAAATTATTACTCCTAGAGCTGATATTGAGCGGATTTATGAAACTGGTAAAGGCTCAATCAGAGCGCGTGCAGTTTACAGTGAAGAGCAGGGCGAGATTGTCATTACGTCATTACCGCATCAAGCCAGTAGCGGTAAAATTTTAGAGCAAATCGCCAATCAAATGCAGGCTAAAAAGCTGCCGATGGTGTCTGATTTACGTGACGAGTCTGATCATGAAAACCCAGTGCGATTAGTGATTGTACCTCGTTCAAATCGCATTGATTGTGATCAGCTAATGACCCATTTATTTGCGACGACAGATCTTGAAAAAAGCTTTCGAGTTAACCTAAATGTGTTGGGACTGGACGGTCGTCCGAAAGTAAAAGGTCTGAAACAACTGTTAACCGAGTGGTTGGAGTTCCGCCTTACAACGGTCACTCGCCGCTTGCAATATCGACTTGATAAAGTATTAGCCCGGTTACATATTTTAGAAGCGTTGATGGTTGCGTTTTTAAACATTGATGAAGTGATTGAAATTATTCGTTATAACGACGAACCTAAAGCCGAGTTGATGGCACGCTTTAACTTGTCAGATAAACAAGCTGAATCAATTTTAGAGTTAAAATTACGTCATTTAGCCAAGCTTGAAGAATTTAAAATTAAAGGTGAGCAAGATGAGCTTGCGGCAGAACGTGACAAATTAGAGTTATTGTTAAGCTCAGAACGTCGCATGAAAACCTTAGTGAAAAAAGAATTAATCCAAGATGGTGAGACTTATGGTGATAATCGTCGCTCGCCAATTATTGAACGTTTAGATGCCAAAGCGCTGACTGAGCAAGAGTTAACGCCAACTGAGTCTGTCACAGTTGTATTGTCTGATAAAGGCTGGGTACGTTGTGCTAAAGGCCATGATGTCGATGTAGAAGGCTTATCGTATAAGTCTGGTGACAGTTATCTTTGTAGCGTGATGGGCAAGAGTAACCAAGCTGCGGTGTTTATAGATTCGACTGGACGTGCATTTGCCACAGACAGTCATACGTTGCCTTCGGCGCGCAGCCAAGGCGAGCCAATTACCACACGCTTTAATATGGCTCCTGGCGCGACGATGCAACATGTACTCATGGGCGAAGATGAACAGTTCTTCTTGTTGGCAACCGATGCTGGTTATGGCTTTATTTGTGCTTACCCAGATTTGGTTAGCCGCAATAAAGCCGGTAAGGCACTACTCAGTCTGCCAACCAATGCGTTAGCTCTACAGCCAAAGTTAATCAATAAAACGGCAGAGCAATCGTTGTTAGCCATTACCTCTGAAGGCCGTATGTTGATGTTTAGCTTAGATGCATTGCCACAGCTATCAAAAGGTAAAGGCAATAAGATTATTGGTATTCCAACCGATCGCGCTAAAAATCGTGAAGAGTTACTTTTGCACTTAAATGTAGTGCCGCATAATACCGCAGTAACCTTGTGGGCCGGTAAGCGCAAGCTAACATTGAAACCAAGCGATTTAGAGCACTATCGTGGTGAGCGAGGTCGACGTGGTGCTAAGTTACCGAGAGGATTACAACGCGTAGACAGTGTTGATGTCGAAATGGGACCATTGGCAGAAGACGGCTTGCAAGACGATAATCTGGATATAAACGAGTAAGAATGCTGGATTGTAGAATAAAAAAATGCTGCTCATATGTCATATGAGCAGCATTTTTTTATGGAAGCAGAGTCGACTTATATATTAATGCGACTAGGCAACTTCATAGAAATTAGGTTCGTACTCAAGCTGTGTTTGAATTATTTGACTAGCCATGCGGGCACATTTGCCGCATTGGTCTGCAACGCCAAGACGTTTCTTTACATCAGCTAACGAACTGTCACCTAAGCTAACAGCTGCTTTGATTTGAGTGTCGGTAATCGCATGACAAAGACAAACGAACATAGGGAAAGCCTCTTCATTCAAAAAAATGGTCTGAGCTAGAAAGTAATCTAATTCTAAATGAAAACAGTTATCATTGGCAATAACTATTTTGCTTATGTAGCGATCATTTTTAATACAGTTTGATCTGGCTCACCTTTTTCCGATAAACCAGCACCGCGATATTAGTCCCGGCATAAACCAGTTGTTAATTAACGTATTGATATAAATGAATTTAGTTCGATGAGTGAAGAGAACTGTGAAAGTGGTTAATGTTAGATGCTAGCTGGATTAGATTAAGTACATGCTTGATGTTATACACCAAAGTGATCAAAATCTCCGCAAGCCTTCCCTGTTAATCCTAAATTGATTGCAGCTTTAGTAACCTTGTTTAACGTCGACCACATATTGTAATGGTTTAGATTGTTGCCATAGTTGATAGTTGTGGCTGAAAATTTGTGTTACTTGTTCAGGGAAGCTTGGTGCAGCGATATGCGGTGTGATAGTGACGTTATGGTAATGCCATAGTGGATGATCAGCAGGTAAGGGCTCTTGTTCGAATACATCTAATATGGCTTGACGTTGTGGTTGTAAGGTTAATTCAGCTTGTAACGCATCTAATTCAATGGCGTTACCTCGGCCAATATTAAATAACATGGCATCTGCTTTTAATAACGACAGATTAGCCGCATTTAATATGTGCTTGGTTTGAGGTGTATTGGGCAATACGCTAACAATCACATCTGCTAGAGGCAAATAGTCGGCTAATTTATCAATGGTGTCGATGTTATCAAAGCCACTAACAGGAGCACCTTTTCGATTAAGCCCGCTGACAGTCATACCAAAATGATGGGCTGTTTTTGCAAGGTGCTGTGCGATAGAGCCGGTGCCTAATATTAATAGTTTGACTCCTTGCAAAGTACCATAACTACCCGGTAACCAACGCTGCTGTTGTTGCTGTTGAGTGTACGCATTATGGTGGCGATAATGGCTTAGCAGGTAACCAAAAACATATTCACTCATAAGCGGGCCAAATACACCGCGAATGTTGGTGAGTAAATAATCATGTGGTAACGATGGATGCATTAATGCATCGATACCGGCAAAGGTAGATTGTAACCATTTTGGTGCTGTTGCATGCGGCAATAATGAAGCCGCTAGATGAGGTTCTGCTAACCAAATATCGGCATCGTTAATATTGCCGCCGGTGTAATGGCCAGAATCATCAACCATCAGATCGTCAACAATTTCGAGGTTCGGCAGGCAAAGTTTTGTTAATAGTTGCCTATATTGATCGTTTTCTCTGGTGAGTAATAACAGTTTATGTGCCACATTAACCTCATTGTCGAACGTTGGATAACTAGATTATTCAAACCAAGCGCTATAATCGGTTGTTATCGGCATCATTGCAGCAGCGATGGCTTTATCTGGGTAATTACTGAATATACCGTCCACGCCCATCGCTTTTAACGCTTGAATATCTTGTGGGTTATCAACCGTATAAACAAACACTTTGCCGCCTCGCTGGTGGGCATCATCAACAATGGCTTGATTAATAAAACCAACATCAAGGTTAATTGAATAGGCATTAAGTGTGGTCATTATTGTAGCTAGATCGAGCGGAATGCCTGCTAATAATGGTGCGATCACCGCGTGCGGAAAAGACTGTTTTATCTGCGCCAAATAAGGATGGTTAAAGGATGATATTAACAGTTGTTCTGGGGTGAAACTAAGTTGCTCTAAGGCTTGAGGATATAAGGCAATAAACGGTTGTACGCAGCCAATGCCTTTTAATTCGATGTTAATAGTACAAGAGCCTTTGCTGCTAACACTGACTCGTTCGAGTACTTGCCACAATGTGGGGATTGCTTGTCCGCCAACCGTAAATTGAGCCAATGCTGCCTTGGTGGTTAAATGGATTAGCCCTGTTCCGGTTGATTTACCTTCTAAGCGGCGATCATGAAACACCACTAATTCACCTTCAACGCAATGCACATCCAGTTCAATGGCATTAACACCCAAGTCGAGCGCTTTGTCCATTGCGGCTAAGGTGTTTTCAGGAGCATAACCGCTGGCGCCGCGGTGAGCAAAAACGAGCATAGGTGTCCTTAATCAATACTTAGCTTAGCCCTTGTATAATCCTGTGGATTCTTTAGGCGCATGATTAATATGAACTTCCATCTGAGGGTAGGCAAGTTCAACATTATTGTCTTTCAATTTTTTACTAATACGCTTATGTAAATTATGGCGCAGCGGCCAACGATCAGACATGTCTTTAGCATACGAACGTACTTCATAATCTTGTGTGTGTTGACCAAAACCAGCAAACCACACTTCGGGTTCTGGGCTGGTTAATGATAAATCACATTCGCGCACCGCTTGATGCAATAGCATTTCTACTTTGGTTGGATCTGAATCACGAGACACAGATACCGTGACGATAACGCGGGTAATTGGATCTGATAAAGACCAGTTGACCAATTGCTCGGTGATAAAGGCTTTGTTAGGCACGATAATTTCTTTACGGTCCCAATCGACAATTGTGGTTGCTCGAATCTGGATTTTACTGACAGTACCAGTGAGATCTCTAATGGTGACGGTATCGCCAATACGGATCGGTTTTTCAAATAGAATGATAATACCGGAAATAAAGTTGGCAAAAATTTCCTGGAGGCCAAAACCTAAGCCCACTGATAATGCGGCAACTAACCACTGTAATTTTGACCATTCCATGCCCAAGGTTGAAAAACCGAACAACGTGCCAAAAAATACCACAAGGTAGCTACTTACCGTGGTAATCGCAAAACCTGTGCCTGGTGATAAATCGAGTCTTTGTAAGAGCATTAATTCAAGTAAACCGGGAAGATTCTTCGCAATAACGACTGAGAACCCGACTAACATGATGCCAAATAAAATCGACTTTAATGTAATGGGCACTTGTTGCTCAATACCATTTACATTGCTATTGGTGGTCCATAAGGTAATGCCATCTAAAAATGAGAATACCGCGGTATGCGTTTGCGCCAAAATGCCTAATAAGCTGGCAAAAAAAGCTAAGATTAGGATCGATCTTACTAAGCCTAACGATTGGCTAGAGATGGTTTCTAAATCAACGACGGGTTCTTCGTAGGTTTCTATCGGCTCATTATTCATTTCGCCTCTTTCACGCTGTGCAAGACGCTCTGCACGTTTAGCTTTGGCACGGTCAAAGGCTATTAAGCGACGCTCGATTAACATCCAACGTTTAATGAGCTGATAGGTAAGTAAGAAACCTAAGCCTAACAGTACCGATATTTGTAGCTGTAATAGCAGCTGGAAAGCCGTGAAGTAGTAACCTATTCCCGCTAAGATAGCGCTAAAAATTGGCGTGACAACTAGAAGTGCCCATACCGCTTTTTGAATCAACTCCATGTTAGTGGCGTTAGGCTTATTTTTACGATATTGGCCAATAAGTAACATGATATCTTTATACAACAGGCATAACAAAATACAGAAAACGATAAATGCCCCGCGGCCAAGGCTGTTGCGTACTAATGAAGTATCTAGTGCTTCGGTGAAACCCATTAAGCCGATTAATGGTGCCGATACCATGACAAATGAAGCCATGGTTTGTTGTGCTTGTTTAACAATTTTTTTGGGCCGTCTGAAGTGGCTAATCAAAATGCCTTTATCAACGGTTAATAAGTAAAAGAATTGATAAATGAGATAACAGACACCAATGGCTAAGATGCCCACTCCGACGGCATACACCATGTTTTGCTCTGATCGCGAGAATATAAACCCAGCCATGATCACCGGTAAGGGTTTTATTAGGGCATACACTAAGCTGATGATTAAGGTTTTGATGGTGTATTTAAATTTATCTTGAGTCACATTACCGACAAAGATGGCATAGCGCCCAATCGCTTTATTGAACTTAGGTGTCAGCATGTCTTGTGCCATTAAACAGCACAATAATAAAATTCCCCACCAAGCCCAATAATTACTTTGTTCGGACCACGCTTGTTGTAATGACTGCCACTGACTCGGTTGCAGCAACCAAACGCTACTGTGGCTTAAATCAATTAGCCATAACGCGCCAATGCTAGGGGCGTTAGGTACCCAAAACAAATGCTCATTAAGAGTGTTTTTTAATGTGTTATGCAGTTGATTTAACTGTTCATACCCAATGCGCAATTTTGCAAATTCAGCTAAATATCGATCATAGCTTTGCAGTAGCTGCTCTATCAATACTTGCTGTGATTGCAATAATTTGATTTGGGTTTCATTAAACATTTCGCTGTCATCGAGTTGCTGACTATTTAACGCTTGTTGTTGTTCTAATTGGTAGCGCTCTAGCCGTGTGTCAGCTAATTCAGTTTGCAATTTGTCGAGATTGGGCGGTTTCGGCAATGATTGCAGCATTTGTAAAAAACGATCGCCAAATGCAGAATTAGTTTTAACCCAGGTAATTTGCTCAAGCACGTTTGATAGCTGTGCATTTTGCGATTGATAGCGTTTTTCAATGCGTTGCTGTTTCTCTATCGCAGATTTTATATTGCTAGTAAGTTTTTGTAATTGTTCTGCATAATGTTGATTCAATTTGCTTAAATCTTGAGACAATGGGTCGGCTAGCTCTTGGGCATCAATTAAGTTGTTGGCTATGGTGTCTGCGGTTTGCTGCTGACGATACTCAATATTATGTTTGTTGATAAGCTCGATAAAGGTTTCTTGTTGGCTTAACGATAAGCGATTGAGCTGTTGTTGTAGTTGGGTGATCTCTAATTGCTTAGGGTTAGCTAAACGTTCCGATTCTAAGGTCGCAATATGCTGCGTTAGCAGTTCTGCTTGAAGTTTGTTACGTTGACCTAACGGAGTTTCAATCGGGACTTGGAGGGTTTTATTATGTTGAGTTAAGGCATTTTGTGCCTGAACGATTAAGTCTGGTAATAATGTCTGACGTTGTGAAATTAGGCGCAACTTATCATTAAGGCTCGACTCAGTCTCTTTTAATTCCGATAAGTGAAAGTAGGCCATTGAAGCTTGCTGATCAAGGTCTATATCCGCATCTAGACTCAATGCTATTTGCGCTTCACGTAGCTGCCCTGTAAGTGATAGTTTGGTTTCGTTGTTAGATTGTTCAATATTGGTATAGGTTTGTTGTTCTATTTGCAGCTTTTCAATGCTGCTTTGCAGTTCTGCAATTTGAGATGTGATATCAAGCGGCTGATTTTCGGCTTGGCTATTGAGCCCCAAACGCTTATCTAGGGTTAGGGGAGTATTGGCGAATACAGAAACCGACAGTGTATTAACTATAAGGAAACACAGGAATAAACACGCTAAACGTAACATAATACTTTGCTCAGGTTGGAGTAAGGCCATGGTAGCAAATTTGCGTGATTATGCTCTACTTTTTTGATGACTTTGTTGGGTTTCAAATAAAGCCGTTGCCACAATAATGGTTCCGCCGATAAGGGTTGGTGTTGTGAGTTGTTCGTCTAAAACCAATAATGCGAGCACTGCACCATAAAACGGTTGTAAACACGACACTAACCCCACTGTTTTAGCGCTTAAAAAACGCAGTGCTGTAGTAAATAACGCATGAGGTAAGGCGGTGAACACTATGCCAAGTAACAGAATCAATCCCCAAGTGGTTTGGCTAATGTGCTGTGCAGCGACATCTTGCCAAGGACTCAATAGAATTAACGTTATCAGTGTTTGATAAAACATAGCATGCGGACCGCTATATTGCGAAAATACACGTTTATGAAGTAAATTTCTGCAGGTAAATAAAGCTGCTGAAATAACGCCAACGATAATGCCTATGGTGGTGTCGTTATTCAGATTTGCCTCAGGGATCAGCATTATTACGCCTGCTAATACCGCGATACCGGATATTACATCGACAAGTTTGAGCTGCGTTTTATTGATTAATGGTTCGATTAATACCGTCATGACGGGATAAGTAAAAAATGCAATCATGCCAATGGCGACAGATGACAACTGCATAGCTGCAAAATAGGTTACCCAATGCAGACACACTAAAGTGCCTAGCGCTAAGGCCGCCCAATAATCTTGTTGGCGTTGTAATCTAAGTGGGCGTTTGGTCGTTTTAATCATTGCAGCGAGTACTATTGCGGCGATGATACAGCGCAAAAAGGTAATGTTAAGTGCGCTAAGGGGAATGAGTTTAGAAAATAAAGCCGTACCACCAAAGAGCAGTACGGCTATATGTAACTCAACTAAGCCAGAGTGTGGTTTAGTTGTTGTCATGTTGGTTACTGCTGTGTGAGTTTAGCGAACGGCTGACCCATACGAGTTGTTGCACCTGGTTCAACACCATCTGCAAATGTTTCAATAGCATCTTGGGCAAATAACATCACCACAGTACTGCCTAGTTTAAAGCGGCCCATTTCAGCGCCTTTTTCTAAGGTGACCGCTTCTGGACCCGTGGTTGGATAGTCCCAGCTAAATACTTGCTTACCGCCTGGCGGTGTTACCGTGCCAGACCATATGGTTTCAATACTGGCAACAATGGTTGCACCAACTAGTACCATTGCTAGTGGACCTACTTCGGTTTCAAATATAGCTACAACACGTTCATTACGGGCAAACAGTCCTGGCACGTTTTGAGCGGTAAGTGGATTAACCGAGAATAAATCACCTGGCACGTAAGTCATTTTTGATAATGTACCTGTAATAGGCATATGCAGGCGATGGTAATCTTTTGGGGCCAAATAAATGGTGGCAAAATCCCCACCATCAAAGCGTGCAGCATCGGCCTTATTGCCACCTAACAATGCTTCAGAGGTATAAGTGTGGCCTTTAGCCTGGAAAATATTGCCCGCTTCAATCGGTCCACATTGGCTTACCGCACCGTCAACAGGGTGCGCCATCATATTACTTTCTGTGCAGATAGGTCTGAGTTCAGGCTTTAATGCACGGGTAAAAAATGCATTAAACGTTTTATAGGCTTCGGGCTCAGGTTGCTGTGCTTCAGACATATCAATTTTGTATTGTTTGATAAACCATTTAATTCCTGCCGTGGTGATAGCGCCTGCTTCCGCAGCAGCAAACTTACCCACTAAACGCGACAGAAAATGTTTTGGTAGCATGTATTGCAAAGCAATTTTAATTGAGTCCAATGTATTTTCCTTTTCTCTAATCTGGTTGAACCATAAAATATTATTCTATTGAGTATTATTCATCAATAGCACGAAAATGTCGTGCATGACGTTGCTCGTCTAAACTGGCAATAATACGTTGGTAATTACTAAAGCGGTCTTGAGTTATCTTTCCATCAGCTAAAGCCTGCTGTAAAGCACAACCTGGGTCGTCGCCATGTTTACAATCGCGGAACTTACACGATCCTAAAAAGTCTCTAAACTCAACAAAACACCAGCCCACTCTGATGGCATCCAAATGCCACAAGGCAAATTCGCGAACACCAGGTGAGTCGATTAAATCACCGCCGCTGACAAAGTGCAGTAATTTGGCTGTGGTTGTAGTGTGCTGTCCTAAACCTGAGTTGCCAGAGACATCTCCGATCAACAATTCAGCATCAGGCATTAATGCATTGATTAAAGAAGACTTGCCAACACCAGACTGACCAGCAAAAACACTGACGCTGTTATTGAGTAATTCTTTAAGGTCTTCAACGCCTTCACCGGTGTGACTACTGACGCGGAAAACCTGATAACCAATATTTTGGTAACGCGTTAATGCCGTTTCGATTTCATCACGATTAGTGTCATCCAATAAATCAATTTTATTGAGAATGATGATCGGTGTGATATCTGTATCTTCTGAAGCCACTAAGTATCGGTCAATAATTTGAGTGGTAAAGCTGGGCAATACCGATGACACAATTAAGATTTGATCGATGTTGGCGGCAATAATTTTTACGCCGTCGTATAAATCTGGTCGAGTTAAAGAAGATTTTCGAGGGTGAACGGCGATAACAATACCACCGATACTGGAGCCAGATTGGACTTCTGTCGCTAATCGGACCACCACTTTATCACCAGTAACTAAACTGGTCACTGCGCGGCGAATATTACATCGCGATACAGTACCGTCAGCTGTTTCGATGTCGGCATGCTGACCAAAGCGCGAAATAACCACTCCAGCTTGCTCAGGGCCTAAGAGGTTATCCTGTAACTCAGCTTGTTGAGTGTCATCGTCACCGCGCTTTAATCGCTTGGTTTGATTCGCTCGCATTCGGCGTAATTGGCCTTGGCTTAGGGGTTTCTTTTTACTCACTGGCTTATCTTCATTAAATAGGTGTTTTTTTGTGTGTCAAAAAAACAGTATGATACACACTCTTTTATAAAAATGCCTGAATTTAGGCGACAGATAACATAAGGCGGCATAAATGGCTGTTGATGCGAATAATCTAATTTGGGTTGATTTGGAAATGACAGGCTTAGAACCAGATGTCGATCGAGTCATTGAAATTGCAACCTTAGTGACCGACCAAGAACTCAATATCATTGCTCAAGGCCCTGTTCTAGCCATTTATCAGACCGATGAAGTACTAGCAGGCATGGATGATTGGAACCAAAAACATCACGGAGAGTCTGGATTAGTTGACCGTGTACGTGCCAGTAAATGTTCTGAACAAGATGCGATAGCACAAACGATTGATTTTTTAGCTCAGTACGTGCCTAAAGGCGCATCGCCAATGTGCGGTAATAGTATTGGTCAAGATCGTCGCTTCTTGAATAAGTACATGTTGGAACTTGAAGAGTTCTTTCATTATCGCAACATTGATGTCAGCACAGTTAAAGAATTGGTTCGTCGTTGGAGTCCTGAAACAATGAATGGCTTCAGCAAGAAAAATACTCACCAAGCATTAGAAGATATTAAGGAATCTATTGCTGAAATGCAGTTTTATCGCAAAGAAGTATTTAAAATTTAACCAATCGAACAATTTTTTTTAAAAAGGGGGTTGCAGCATAGTAAAATTTACCTATAATGCGGCCTCAACTTTCTACAGAGCGCCAAACTCTGAGTCATAGAAAGTTGTAATGAAAGTTGTAATGAAATTTGAAATTTGAAAGTATGCGACATTAGCTCAGTTGGTAGAGCGATACCTTGCCAAGGTATAGGTCATCAGTTCGAACCTGATATGTCGCTCCAAATTTCTGTATGATTTTAAAAGAAAGTGAAATATGTGCGACATTAGCTCAGTTGGTAGAGCGATACCTTGCCAAGGTATAGGTCATCAGTTCGAACCTGATATGTCGCTCCAATTTTCTACATGATTTTGTAATGCGACATTAGCTCAGTTGGCATAGGTTGAAAGACGATACCTTGTTGATTGTTACAATGAAGCAAACAGTACGCGACATTAGCTCAGTTGGTAGAGCGATACCTTGCCAAGGTATAGGTCATCAGTTCGAACCTGATATGTCGCTCCAA
>NZ_JBEOPJ010000024.1:0-62680 GCF_040309945.1 Shewanella sp. AC34-MNA-CIBAN-0136
CGGGATGGAGCAGTTGGTAGCTCGTCGGGCTCATAACCCGAAGGTCGTAGGTTCAAGTCCTACTCCCGCAACCATTTTCTATTAGTAATTTTCTCATTTCAATTAACTCCCTTTTTAAACCCTTAAAATCCCATTGTACAATTGGTTCCTGTCGTCATGCTCAGCTTTTTATAAACAAAGAGTCGAAGGTCTTAGATTTTTATCAAGTCCTACTCCCGCAACCATTTTCTATTGTTATACCTTTCCTTATAATTTCCCTGCTTTAATTATCTGCAATCAGAACTATATCTTTATCGTGCCCCCTTTTTTATATTTTAACCTCAATCTCACATGTTAATTAATTTGTATAGCTCGTCCAGAGAGTATGAAATGATTAGTGTCACTCGCCGGACTCAAAAAATAAAAACTGCTATGAGCCCAGACGACATTTATACCCCCTGAACAAAAAATATTAACTTCATCAGTTGAGTCTCTTTTCTAGTGTGTTATTTCGATGTTGGTAGCGATAATTTCCACCAACTCAGCATCCCACCTTCAAGTTGATATACATCAGTAAATCCAAACTGTTTAAGTTTTCTAACCCCAGGGATACTGCGATGGGCAGAGAGACATATCACGACAGTTGTTACCTCTGGTGATAATTCAAGCTGTTTTATCGTATCAATAGAAAGCGACGTGATAGGTAGGTTTTTAGAGCCTTCAATATGCGACTTGTGCCATTCCATTTTTGAGCGAACATCTACAATCTGAATATCATTCTTCTGAAGTCGTTTATGTAATTCTTGGGCGCTCATTTCGGGTACTTTTCCAAACGGTAGCCACTGACACAGTTTCTTTAATATCGACATCTATGCATTCCTAATATTGATTTCTAATGTGTATGCTTAACTAAAGCCGAATTCAGAGGCATTCATTACCAAGCCATCAAGCTAAATAGTGACAAGTTAACTTTATGGAAAACATCATCATGAATGGCGATTGCCTTTCCTAATCTCTAATCTCTAATCTCTAATCTCTAATCTCTAATGTCTACCACATAAGTCGCTTCATCAAGCTTTGAACCACTGATGTTTAATATTTATATCACTGATTTGATATCTAACATTAAACAACAACCATGATATCGAGCTTCTATTTGAAATGTTTATGCTCTTGGGTTAGATGATACAACAGTATATATTGACCATTCAATCATACAACACTGGTTTTTCTATTGACGAGTATTGCTGTCGGCGATTGTGCGTAACAACGCGTAAACAAAAATGCCGAATGATTTCTCATTCGGCATTATCTAAAGTGCAATACGGTTATTTCATCAAAGTGACTTCAACCAGTGTTTCACTTTGGTGCGATTATTATTGTCACGACTTTGCTTAATTAATTCATCATCAGCTTTAATTTGACTCGTTTTAGCCAAACGGTCATAGAGCAAAACATTCACAGATGCAGCTAAATTCATACACCCTACAGTCGGTACATACACAACATCATCAGCAGCATCAATTAATTGCTGTGGAATAGTGCCGTCTTCCGGACCGAATATATAAAAGGCATTATCTGGATGAATAAATAAAGGCAACGGCGTCGCCCCAACAACAAGATCGACACAGACTATGGTTGCGCCATCAGGCACACTATCAAGTAATGACTCGACACCAGTTAAAGGAATACGCTTGGCAGCATCTTTAGTGTCAACATCGTATTGAGCATCACCCGACTTAGCCGCCAATTCATAACGTTTTCCGGTATAGCAAACGTTATCAACACCGTAGCAACCAGCTGCTCGCATAATGCCGCCAACATTGACCGGCGTTTTGGGATTAACTAAACCTATAGTGACTTGTTGCAATGAGGAATTTACCATAAAAGCTGTTTATCTATTCCGGGTTATGCCGCTTGAGCGACAATACGTTGACGTAACTGCTGCCATGCAGCTTCCACTAATGAAAAATCATGTTCATCTAATTCTTCATTTGCCAACGCAAGACATTTAACCAACTTTTGATCAAGCGCAGGTAAATCTTGTTCAGGTTCGACTTCTAATTCAGCTAATACAACGGCGACGTGGCCTTGTAAATAACCACAAGCAAATAACGCATCGTCATCGCTGTGGCTAACACTGTCTTCAATCCAAGACTCTAATGCTGCATCGTACTGTTCTAACATGCTCTAGTTCTCCACTAAATCTGGGTTGGCTACTTGATACATTACGTAATCATGGTAACCCGTGACTATTTTGTAATAGCCAGTGAGTGCTTTATCTAATTCAGGGTCGCCACTATCCACAATTAATGGCCTACCTTCAAGTGCTTTTAGCTTAGTTTTTGTGGCCAGGATTAAAATATTGTCTTTTTCTAGTTGCCGGATCAGTTCCGGTGACAACTGCTGATTGCCACGACCCAATATATGCCCTTGCCCACCGATTAATGTAATCACTAGCTTGACGCTAGAATACCTTTTTTTATCGGCAATCAACGCGAGTAATTGTTGCGCGGTAACATCCTTAGCAATCACGCTTTTATGCTGAATAACATCAACACCAAGCAAAGTATTTTCTAAACCAAGGTCTTCCATGACTGCCGCTACGGTGCTGCCTGAACCCATGATATAAAGCTCATCGTCCATTGATTCAATCACATCGGCGGCAATATCGGCCAACACTAATTCATCAACTTCTTTACCGCCCATTTTCACGGCTTGTATATATCGTGGCGCAGCAGGAACCGTCATTTCACCAAATCGTTTCGCTTTTACAATACCCTGCCTAAACGCGATCTCATCAATGTCCATTACATCAGCAGACATTAAGCTCACGAGTTCACCTTTAAGTAACATGCTGACAACGAGCCCAGAAGCATGCGGGGTAATACCGTATACACCCGAGTGAATTTTAACACCCGCTGGTACACCTAACACCGGAAATGCGTCATCAACTACAGCATAAATATCACGGGCAGTACCGTCTCCGCCAGCAAACAGTAACAAATCTAATTGATGATCAAGTAAGCATTTAACCGCTTGTTGGGTATCTATTGCAGACGTTTTTTCAATTGAGGTTGTTTCTAACGCGGTATATACATCTTGAGTCGAAAAACCCATTTGACGACATAAGCTCCCGCCCATTTCACCAGATGCAGTAATAATATCGATTTGTTTAACGAAAGGTAAAATCACATTCAGAGCTTGTTGCATTCGCATCTGTGCTTTGGGAATAGCCCCTTTTGCAATAGCTTCTACGGCAACACCATCAGAACCTTTTAAAGCAACACTGCCTCCGAGGCCAGCTAATGGATTAATGATTACACCTAAGCGAAAACGTTTCACACTAACTCCTTGCTGATAGCATAACTTCTGTGTCAAAAATGAAAAGTAAATAAATTATCTATTGAACCAATTATAGATTAGTCGCTGGTTGGCCATTAATATTGGGGATAAGCAATACCGCTATCATAGACAAAAATGCACAAGCGGCAGCAAAGACCCACACCCACATAGTGCTACTGCCATCACCCCAAATAATGCCACTGATCCACGTGCCTAATGCGCCACCCACACCAAAGCTGACACTGGCATATAGTGCTTGGCCAGTACTTCGATGGCTGATGGAAAAATGACGATGAATAAAATGGATTGAAGCTGCATGGACTAAACCAAAAGTGAAAGCATGCAATAGTTGGCTAATAACCAATAAGGAAACGTGTTCAACACCAAAAGCCAATAGTAACCAACGAACGGCGGTTAACAGAATGCTCACCACAAGCAATACTCGAATACCGTATTGACGAATAAGACGGGATGAATAAAAGAAAATAATAATTTCGGCTAACACACCCAAAGCAACTAACATTCCAGCGATAGTCTCAGAGTAACCAACCTGCTTTAGATACAGTACAAAAAAACCATAAAATGGTCCGACACTCATCTGCAGTAACATTGCAGATAACATAAACCACACTAATGATTTATCAAATGTCAGTTTAGGACGCTCCGCTTTATTGACTACCACACTGCGATTAGCAGGTAGAGGTAATGAGCAAGCAAACAAACCTAAAAACAGTATCATCCCCATATAAGGCAACACTTCGGGGCCCCAGTGATCAATCGCTAATCCACCACTTATCACCAAAATAATATAACCAACACTGCCCCAACTTCGAATGGCACCATAACGTTCAGCTTTATCACCCAAAGTTTCTAACGTAATCACTTCTAACTGAGCAAGAATGGAATTCCAAAAGAAAGTGTATATGGCTAAACTAACCGCAAGATACATGAAGCTGCCGTCGAAGAAAAAACTGGTATAGGTAATCGCTGCAGCAAAGGAGCCAAGCTTTATCAATTCTGCTCGCATACCAGTGCGATCGGCTACAGCCGCCCATACGTTAGGCGCGACAATTCGAGTGGCCATTAAAATGGCCAACAAAAAACCTATCTCTTGGGCATTGAAACCTCGGCTATCAAAGAAAACCCCCAAATAGGGAACCATGATGCCAAGAATAGAAAAGAAAAAGAAATAACAAGCGCTGAGCCAGCGTAAATCTGGTTCAGCGGGTTTCAATGAGGACATTATCGCATTCCGATAACGGGTGTTTGACTAGTAACATCTTGGTTTTGCGCACGATGTCTTAACAAGTGATCCATCAATACAATCGCGAGCATCGCTTCAGCAATAGGCACGGCGCGAATACCCACACAAGGATCATGACGACCTTTGGTGATCATATCGATTGTTTCGCCCTGCACTGTCATGCTTTGACCTGGTACGCTAATGCTCGAGGTAGGTTTTAGCGCAATATGAGCCACAACAGGTTGGCCAGATGAAATGCCGCCCAATACGCCACCTGCATGGTTAGATGCAAAACCTTGTGGTGACATTAAATCACGACCTTCTGAACCTTTTTGAGTAACAACACCAAAGCCATCACCAATTTCAACACCTTTAACGGCATTAATGCCCATTAACGCATGCGCGATATCAGCATCAAGGCGATCAAATACGGGTTCGCCTAATCCCACAGGAACACCAGTGGCTGCAACAGTAATTTTGGCGCCTATTGAATCACCAGATTTACGTAAGCCACGCATGTACTCATCTAACGCTTCTAATTTACTGGCATCAGGGAAGAAAAATGCATTTTGCTCAATTTGAGTCAAATCAATAGTGTCAGCGCTAATAGGTCCTAGTTGAGCAAGGTAGCCATGAATTTCAATGCCGTGCACTTGCTTGAGGTATTTTTTTGCTACCGCACCTGCGGCAACTCGCATTGCCGTTTCGCGTGCAGACGAGCGCCCGCCGCCACGGTAATCACGCATGCCATACTTTTGTTGGTAGGTATAATCTGCATGACCAGGACGAAACGTGTCTTTAATATCTGAATAGTCTTGGCTACGTTGATCGGTATTCTCAATCAACAAACCAATAGAGGTGCCAGTGGTTTTACCTTCAAACACTCCTGACAAAATTCTTACTTCATCAGCTTCACGGCGTGCCGTTGTATAACGTGACGTGCCAGGACGACGACGGTCTAAATCATGTTGCATATCTTCAACGGTTAACTCCAGTCCTGGAGGGCAACCATCAATGATACAACCTAAAGCAACACCATGGCTTTCACCAAATGTTGTAACAACAAAGTTTTGACCAATACTATTTCCTGACATGCGCGTTAACTACCTCTATTAATTATTCACTTCATTGAGTGCGATTCTTGTCGCTATTATTCACTATCTTTATAGATGGCGAAAAGTGATTCATTTTCAACTAGCTGATCACGGGTTAATACAAACACGCCATCACCGCCAAATTCAAAATCAACCCAAGCAAATGGCATATCAGGATATTGCTCAATCAAATGCACCATTGAATTACCGACTTCAACGACTAGCAAACCAGTTTCTGTTAAATAATCTGCCGCATTAGCTAAGATACGCTTGGTTAAATCTAAGCCATCATTGCCAGACGCTAACCCAATAGCAGGTTCGTGATGATACTCTTCAGGCATATCACCAATATCTTGTGCATCTACATATGGAGGGTTAGACACAATTAAGTCGTAATGCTGGCCTTTTGGAATCGCTGAGAATAAATCGGATTGCATCGGGAAAACACGATCCAACACGCCCAAAGATTCAATATTAATTTGGGCAACTTCAAGTGCGTCTTCGCTAATATCTAATGCGTCAACTTCAGCATCTTCAAACGCATAGGCACAAGCAATGGCAATACAAGCACTGCCAGTACATAAATCCATAATGCGATTAACCGGTTTGTTATATAACCATGGGCTAAAATGATGATTGATCATTTCGGCAATCGGCGAACGCGGAACCAGTACGCGTTCATCAACATAAAATTCAAGACCCGCAAATTTGGCTTTATTGGTCAAATACGGTACCGGTAAACGTTCACGTACACGGCGAATAATTAATTCAACGATTTTGTGTTTTTCGCTACTGGTCAGGTTACTTAAAATAACCTGCTGGCCGATATCTTCTGGTAAGTGTAGAGCATCAAAAACCAATGCAATGGCTTCGTCCCAAGCATTATCCGTTCCGTGACCATAATAAATATTGGCATCATTAAAACGGCTGACAGCCCAACGTAACATATCAGCTATAGTACGTAACTCAGTGACAGCTTCATCTACAAAGATCTTATCCAAAACACACTCCTTAAAAATTGTTCTGCGCTATTGTAACTGATGTCTATTAAGATGACCTAGAATTCAATACAATACGCCCATGAAAGACGATAATTATCCAGACTTATCGCTGTTTAGTGCATTAATCGAGGGTATCAAACCGCTAAGGCAAGATACTCACCACTTTAAACAGCCTGTCAAAGCCAAACAACAGTTCGAAATAAAAGAACAGCAGATTCATGCTGATAGCTATTTTTCGGATACATATCAGCCGCTTCTGCCGGTAGGTGGCCCTATGCGTTGGATTAATACCAGCACAGATAAGCATGAATTAAAACGCTTAAGGCGTGGTGACTATTCTCCGGACCTGTTGCTTGATTTGCATGGCATGCGTCAAGCAGAAGCCAAACTTGAATTAGCCGCACTTATCCAAGCATGTGTTAAGCAAAACACGATTTGTTGCTGCGTAATGCACGGCTATGGAATGGGTATTTTAAAACAGCAAACACCAATGTGGTTAGCACAACACCCAAACGTAAAAGCGTTTCACCAAGCACCCAAAGAATGGGGTGGCGATGCCGCGTTATTGGTATTAATTGATATTGGTGAACAGCCTCACCGACGTTAATACGAAGAAATAAGCGCGAACATAAAAAAGGTAAGTAATCACTTACCTTTTTTTATTCAGATGTGATTCAAAACGTTATTGCCATTACACAACAACTTGATGTGGTGCTGTCATTGCGACAAAACTCGCGTTATGCGTATGTTTGTCTATGTGAGCCACCGCAGAGGTAGCAAACAAAGGTGGCTCAACCCCCGCCACAAGCTCGCTGACCATAAATCCTAAAATTGGCATATGTGCTATAACCAATACATTATCGGCTTTATATTGCTCGGCATAAGCCAACACAACATCTATCGCCACTTTAGCATCGCTAGAGGGAGTCACATCATCAAGTACTAACCACTTACGGGGTTCAGCTAAGTGTTTACTGACTTCTTGCCACGTTTGCTGCGCACGTAAATAAGGGCTCACAATCACCAAATCAAAATGGCTGACCTGTTTTGCTAACCAATTAGCCATGTAGCCAGTTTGAATACGGCCTGTTTCAGTTAACTTTCGTTCCCTATCGGACAGAGCATCAAAACTCGCTTCACCATGGCGCATCAAAAATAGCTGCATACTTCTCTCGTGATGTTTTTATTATCATTCTTAACCAATTGTAGCGTTAATCAGCGCAACAACAAACCTAGAATTGAGCATATTTAGATAAACTTTAGTCGATAATTGAATAAAACTGACCAAGGTAATTTGCTAAAAAGTAATAACAAGATCAATATATAACAAGTTATCTTTTCTGGAGTCTCCTCTTGCCTGAATTTCCAGCAGTTTATAAAAGCCAAAATGATCATCGCCAATACCAATATCGAGTGTTGAACAACCAACTTCGAGTGCTATTGGTTGAAGACATGCAATCAAATCAAGCAGCCGCATCTATGGCGGTTAGTGTTGGTCATTTTGACGATCCTGTTGACCGACCAGGTATGGCGCATTTCCTTGAGCACATGTTATTTTTAGGCACCGAGAAATATCCAGATTCAGGAGAATACCACGCTTATATTAATCAACATGGTGGCAGTAATAATGCTTGGACAGGCACAGAACAAACTAACTTTTTCTATAGCATTAATGCCGAAGCCTTAGAAGGTTCATTAGACCGATTCAGTCAATTTTTTATTGCCCCAAAGTTTGACTTAGAGTTAGTGGATCGTGAAAGGCAGGCAATCGAATCTGAATTTAGCTTAAAATTAAAAGATGATATTCGCCGAGTTTACCAAGTTCAAAAAGAAACCGTTAATCCAAAACATCCATTTTCAAAATTCTCTGTCGGTAACCAAACAACTTTAGCGGGTAAACAAGCAGACATACGGGATGAACTGCTGGCTTTTTATCAACAACATTACAGTGCTAATATTATGACATTGTGCGTTGTCGCTCCACGCCCTATTGCAGAGCTAGACACCATCGTTAAAAAATACTTCTCAAACATTATCAATAGAAATGTAAGTAAACACTATTCATCTGAAGCAATGATAACGAAGGACCAACGTCAAAAACATATACAAATTGTACCGTTGAAAGATCAAAAACGAGTCAGTATTAGTTTTTCACTGCCAGAGATAGACCAATTTTATAAGCGAAAACCACTCACCTTTATCAGCCATTTACTCGGTAATGAAAGCCCAGGGAGTTTACTGTCCTATTTAAAAGTACAGGGGTTAGCCAATAACTTATCTGCTGGCGGTGGGGTTAATGGTTACAACTTCAAAGATTATTCAATCAGCATACAATTAACCGACAAGGGATTTACAGAGCTTGATGAAGTGGTAACTTGTGTATTTGAATACATTGAATTGATTAAGCTGCAAGGTGTACAAGCATGGCGTTACCAAGAGCGAGCCAATTTACTTAACACTGCGTTTCGATTCCAAGAACAGATCAAAACCTTGGATTTAGCAAGCCATCTCAGTATCAACATGCACCATTATGATATTGAAGACATTATTTATGGCGACTATCGCATGGATGAAATGCTAGAGGATGAAACAACACAACTGCTATCTATGATGTCGGCAGCTAATATGCGCTTACTCACGGTTGCAAAAGAATCACAGGTCGATAATCAAGCAAAATGGTACGACACTCCGTACCAAGTGAGATCATTACAACCCCAACAAATAGCAAAATGGTCTTCCGTTACGGTAAGAGAGTCACTTAAACTTCCGGAAAGAAATCCGTTTATTGTCGCCAACCCGCAAGCTAGGGCAGACAAAAGCGATACTCCAGTACCCACTATTGTTGCAGAAGGCGAAGGTTACCGTATTTGGCATAAAAAAGATGATGAATTCAATGTTCCTAAAGGGCATTTATACTTATCGTTAGACTCAGATCAAGCGAGCTCAACCCCTAGACAAGCAGCATTAACAAGACTATACGTTGAAATGCTTATCGATTATCTGACTGAACCAACATACCAAGCAGAGGTTGCTGGCCTTAACTACAATATTTACCCTCACCAAGGCGGCATTACCCTGCATTTAACCGGTTTTACGGGTAACCAAGAAAAGCTCCTCACTCTAATCATCAACAAAGCCCGCGAGCGTAACTTTACCGAACAACGCTTTAGTATGATTAAAAATCAGATATTACGCAGCTGGAATAATGTTGCTCAAGCTAAGCCAATATCTCAATTATTTACCAGCTTAACCGTATCGCTACAAAAAAGAAGTTTTGAACCCGCTAGAATGGCTGAAGAACTCACGCTACTGACACTTGATGATTTACATAATCATGTCAGCGCATTTTACAAAAAGGTTTACCTCGAAGGTTTGGTATACGGAGATTGGCTGGTTGAAGAAGCACAACAACTCGGCAAGCGTTTGCAACATCTATTGTCTTTAGTCACCAAACCAAGCGCAGAGTCTTCACGCGAACTTATCAACCTAGATAAAAGAGGTTCATTACTTCGCGAAAAAACCATTTCCCATCAAGATAGTGCCATTATTGTTTACTATCAGTCTCGGATGGCGACACCAGAACGTGTGGCGTTATTCAGTCTACTGAACCATACAATGTCATCTACCTTTTTTCATGAGTTACGCACTAAACAACAATTAGGCTACATGGTTGGGACAGGTTACTTACCGTTAAACCGACATCCAGGGATGATTTTTTATGTGCAGTCCCCTACTACAGGTCCAAGACAACTTCTCGAAGCAATCGACGAATTCATCGCCGACTTTAATTATGCCGTTATGCAAATAACCAATGAACAATGGGAAAGCACAAAGCAAGGTATGATAAGTCAAATAATGGAACACGATACCAACCTAAAAACACGCAGCCAACGCTATTGGGTGAGCTTAGGTAACCGCGATTATGGATTTAATCAACGTGAAATGGTCGTCGCGGAAGTCGAAAAGCTCACCAGAGCTCACTTGATCAAGTTTATGGTGGCTCACATGCGCAGTAGAGATTGTGACCGTTTAGTCTTGTTTAACAGTGGTGAACAACATCACAGCCAAACAAGCCTTCGTTCAGATAATATGATTGTCGACTTAAAAACATTCAAACATCAAGCAGATAAATTTCAGTTTTAACCAGCATCGACGTTTAAAGGTCTAAAAAATATAAAGCGAGATAAATCGAAATTAGATTAACAAAATGTCTCAATCATTGTTAACAGTACAAGCGACCAAATAAAACCTTAGTATTACATAACTAATTGATTAAAAAATAACTATAAACAAATTTTACAGCGATAATTGAGTAATATTCTATCAATCACACCTTTTTTGTTAACATGCTTTTGACAAAGGGCCTGCTTTCTGAAAAAGTAGACAATTCATGAACTTCTTTGCGGCATCAAAAGAGAATAAGTATAAATCTATGCCTAAAATTTTACTCTTTATCTGTGTTTATTTTATTTTCAGCTTTGGCGCTGCAGCCATTGAAGCTGATGACACAGAATCAAATTTCGATCTACTACTAAACTACACTAATTATGGTGTTGCAGATGGTTTGTCTCAGGACACAGTAACTGCCATCGTAGAAGATCCAGAGGGTTACGTTTGGGTTGGTACTATCAATGGATTAAATCGTTTCGACGGCAATGAATTTAAGCAATTCTATGCAGAAGATAATGCAAATTCTCTACCCAGTTCTTTTATTCGTAATTTACTCATAGATGATAATGGCACATTATTAGTCGGGACAGATAAAGGCCTTGTATCGTATAACAAAAATACAGAGAGATTTGTTAAAAATGAAATATCAGACTTAATTGGTAAACAAACAATTTGGTCACTTTCGAAACAGAAAGAAGGTGTGATCATTGGTCTAGAAAATAGAATAATCACTTATTCCAATGCGACTAGAAACATAATATTAGACATTAATGAAAATAAATTTAAAGAGATCAAAAAAATAATAAAAAGCAAAGAATCATTATTTATTAGGAATTTTGATGGTGATGTTTTCGAATTTAAAAATCAAAGTGTTGCAAAAATATTAAGCGGTACTAATGATATAGTAACTATGAAAGATAGCTTAATAGCTGTAACTAATGACGGTATCTATATTATCAATGACGGCGTATTATTATTATCAAAGCTTAAATTTAAGGCCTTAAGTTCATCGGCTAATTTTTACTCACAACATACACTTGGATTGTCTGAAAATCATCTATACGAGCTAAATTTAATCAACAAAAAATTAGAAACAAAAAAGATCGGGACTATAGATTTAAAAAAAGAAAGATTAAATAACATTATTATTTCACAAAACAAAAAGCATATTTACATTTCAAACTATGTTGATGGTTATTTTGATATATCACAAAATAAAAATTATCTAAAAAGGATAAATACTCCAGAAAAAAACATTTGGTCTATGACTAACATTGATACTGGATTACTTATCGCTAACAATAAAAGCAATATTTATCGATATAACAAATCAATATCAAATACTGTTGAAGTCAACAACCTTAATCATGGGCCTAAATCGATAATATCTATTGGTGATACCTTATTCATTGGCTCATCTGACGGTCTAACACTAAAAAATAATACGACAAAAGAAGAAAAAAAATTACTTTCTGATATTATTTTCAATATTAAAAAACACGGTAATTTCCTTTTTGCTTCTACTTTTGATGGAAAAATTTACAAGCTTAATTTTAAAGGAGAAATAATCACCCTTTTAGACACAAAAACGGGATTCCCTATATATGACACCTTACTCGATAAACAAACTTTATGGATAGCATCACAAAGCGGCTTGATAAAGTATAACAATGGTATATTTACAAACATATTCAATCAAGATTTCGTATTCAACCTAACAAAAAATAAAAATAGTATATTTTTTGGAACAAAAAATTCAGTTTATGTATTAAAAAATGAAAATATAACAAAGATAATAGATAGAAAGAAGATAATTTATTCAATAACAAGCATTGAAGATACTCTTACAATTGCTTCAAGTAGAGAAGTAATATTATTAGATCTTAATAAAAATAAAAAATACATTTTGAATACTGAAAATGGTTCTTTTGACGATTATAATACACAAGCAACACTTAGTATGGGTCAAGAAATAATACTTGGAAGCCCTGATGGTATGCTTCTAATTAATCCAATTGAGATCATATCAACACTAGAAAAAGAACCAAGCAACAAAATAAACTTTGAAGAACTTTTACTATTTAATTCTCCGGTAGAGGTAGGTTCGGAAAAATTGAAAGAACCACTTAATTATATTGAAAAAATCTCATTACGCTATTCGGACTACCCATTCACTATAAAATTTAATATCTTAGGGGAAAGCAATAAAGATTTTGAATTTTTTTATTATTTAGAAGATCTGGAAAAAACATGGCTATCAACTGAAGGTAATAATTCCGTAACTTATACTAATTTATCTCCTGGAAAATATAATTTTAAAATTTATGCAAAAAATCGTTCTTCCGGAAAAGAGACTAATGAAAGAAATATTAAGATATTAGTAACTCCACCATGGTGGTTATCAAATCTAGCGATAGGAATTTATGTTGCCATCATTATAATTATCATTACTTTAATTATTAAATCAGCAATACATCGTAGAAAAATCCAAAAGAAAATAGCCCAGAGTGAAGAACGTTTAAAATTATCATTATGGGGCAGTGGCGATGAAATGTGGGACTGGGATATTGAAAGTGGCAAAATCTACCGTTCTAATATATGGGGCTCTTTAGACTTCCCTCAAGACGGTCGTCGCTCGGGTAATCCTGATGAAGAAAGTAATATCCACCCTCTCGATAGAGATCGTGTGACAAGGGCGCTAAATGATCATTTCAATGCCCTAACCGATCACTTCGAAATTGCTTATCGCGTTAAAGCGCGCAACCAAGAGTGGATCTGGATTTTAGACAGAGCCAAGATAGTTGAACGTGATCAGAAAGATGTACCCCTTCGAATGACTGGCACCATTAAAGACATCAATAATATTAAGCAAGCAGAAGAGCAACTTCGTTTATTCGCTAGAGCAATTGAAAATATTTCTGAAGGGATGTTTATTCTCAATGAAAAATATCAATTTGTTGAAGTCAATAATGCCTGTTGTGAACTGGCAGCTTCGACAAAGGAAAAATTTACTCATGAAATACTCAATTTCACTCGTTATCCAGCCAGTTATTCAGAACAAATAAGAAACTTACTAAAACAGCAAGGTCGTTGGAGCGGCGAAGTTGAAGCGAGTAAAGGTAAAGACAATTATTTCTTAATGGAACTGACTATTGACGCTATATACAATGAACAAGGTGACACAAGTCATTATGTTGGCGTGTTTTCCGATATAACTCGCCGTAAACAACAAGAAGAAGAACTCAGAAAACTAACCAATAATGACTTACTTACCGGTTTACCCAATCGGTCTAGTTTGCAAGTGACACTCAGCAACCTAGTTAAAAAGGATGTTCATCACACCCTAATGGTGCTTGATTTAGATAATTTTAAACGTATTAATGACTCATTAGGCCATCAAATTGGTGATGACTTATTAATTGGTGTTGCTGAGCGTATAAAGTTAGCCATCCCAAAACATGCCAGCTTATACCGTCTAGGCGGCGATGAATTTGCCTTACTCGTAGATCAACACCCTGATATCGGATCATGTGCCGCCATTGCAACGCAAGTGATAAATTGTCTAAAGCCAGCTTTCACTCTTAATAATGACTCACTGGTACTAGGCATTAGTATCGGAATTGTGCTTTATCCTGAAGACGAGCAAAACGAGCAAGCATTGTTACGTAAAGCAGATATCGCCATGTATCACGCTAAGTCTGGTGGTGGCAACCGCTATCAGTTTTATTCTGAGTCATTAAATCAAAATGCTTTACGTCAGCTTGAAATCGAAAGTTTAATCAGAGAAGCACTCAAAGACGATTTGTTTGAAGTATATTACCAACCCAAAATCGATGTGAAGAAAGATCGTCTTAACGGAATGGAAGCATTAGTGAGATTAAATCATCCTAAATTAGGCCTGATTGGACCGAATGAATTTATCCCCCTTGCCGAAGAAAATGGTTTAATCGTTGAAATTGGTGATGTCGTCTTGCGAAAAGCGTGTTTTGCTGCGCAGAAATGGCTCGAACTAGGATTATTTAGTGGTCGTGTTGCTGTCAATTTATCGTCAAGACAATTTGCTCTGCCCGATTTACAGCAACGAATAGAGTCAATTTTACGACTCACAAAGTTACCAGCTAAACACTTAGAGCTTGAAATCACTGAAGGAACTGTCATTAAAGATCCCGAACAAGCGATTAAAGTGATGCAGCAATTGGCTAAAATGGGTGTCAGCCTTGCTCTTGACGACTTTGGGACAGGTTATTCCTCTTTGTCTTATCTAAAGCGATTTCCTATTAATTGCTTAAAGATCGATAAAACCTTTGTTGATGACATAGATAAATCTGACCGAGACCTCAAGATGGTCGATTCAATTATTACTATTGCCCACAATATGGGACTGACCGTGGTAGGTGAAGGGGTTGAACAAACCGCACAACTCAATATATTAAAAGCACTTAATTGCGAAGAGATTCAAGGCTATATCTATAGTAAGCCTATTAAAGAAGCTGACTTTGAGCTTATGTTGAATGCAGACAAACTTAAATTTGAAGCATTAAACGGTACATTAAAGAAAAATAAATAACTACCTCTTATATTTGGCATAACAAATGCAAATGCAAGTTCAGTTGTCAAAATAATATTGTTATTTAACCCTGAGCTTCAATTACAAAATATAAGAGAGATTAAAATGATTAAAGGAATAATTACAGTTGCGGTTTTATCGGCATTATCATTCAATGGCTATTCAATGGTAAATAGTCCTATGACCGAAGCAGCAAATACTTGCAATGTTAGCATGTTAGACACTCGAACAGCTAAAATCCCGGGTGTTAAATTGCTTAACTCCCAAACAGCTAAAATCCCGGGCGTTAAACTGCTTAACACTCAAACAGTTAAAATCCCGGGCGTTAAACTGCTTAACTCTCAAACAGCTAAAATCCCGGGCGTTAAACTGCTTAACACCCAAACAGCTAAAATCCCGGGCGTTAAACTGCTTAACTCTCAAACAGCTAAAATCCCGGGCGTTAAACTGCTTAACTCTCAAACAGCTAAAATCCCAGGTGTTAAACTGCTTAACTCTCAAACAGCTAAAATCCCGGGCGTTAAACTGCTTAACACCCAAACAGCTTAAGGAGAACCCTATGTTTACTTCTCTAAAAATAGCACTTGGTTTAGCAAAACCAGCTCGTAAAAAAGTAAAATTGCCTGAAGGTTTAAATCACCTTGAAGTCATCCAAGCTAGAGCTTGGTGGAAGTAATTATTGAGATACTGATGATTAACCATCAGCCATAAAAAAAGGAGCATAAGCTCCTTTTTTGTTGTTTTGAATTTGAATTTGAATTTTTATATAGCAAACTAAAATGAGTTTAACCTTCTATTCTATAGCGGCCATGTCGCCAAACCTTCATATCAGCCAAGCGTTTGTGGGTGCTAAACAATGGGTAAGTGAGTGGCCCTAATATACAACCTACACATCCCCATCGCTTTACGGCTAAACCATGCTGATAAGCTGCAAAACCAAATAAAAAACCACTACTAATACTCACTAAAATAAGCATGAATAACCAACTAAACTGCATTATCGCTGACTCCAAATAACTCAGTTAACTTAATCCCTACTTATACAACATTACGATTCATCTTTGACTCGCAAGCAATCATGTTAACGCCATTATATCGAGGTGATTACAGCTTAATGGCGAAATATCATTCGTATGATCGTTTACGCTATCATCCTTGACTTATCATACTAAATAACGGGCATTATACCGTAAAGAAGTATCTGATTGATTAAAAATAAGGCAAAGGTATGCCTTTGTTACATAAAAAAGCGGCAATTCACTGCCGCTTTTTTACAATTTGATAACTAAATATTATCAATAACAATCACTCGGTTTACTTTTTATAAAATTGGCTGCCATCACTAGCCATTTTTACTAACGTATCACACGGTGCGAAACGGTCACCGTACAGTGATTGATAACCTTGTAAAGTTGCCACTAAATTACTTGCACCTAAGGTGTCGATATAACGGAACGGGCCGCCCAAGAATGGCGGGAAGCCAATACCGAATATAGCACCGATGTCACCATCTCTTGCAGAGGCAATAATCCCTTCTTCAAGACAACGAACAGCTTCATTGAGCATTTGAATAGTACAACGCTCTGCCACATCTTTTGCTTCTTTATCCGAAGCGATTAAGATATCGAGCACTTTGTAAACGGATTCATCAACCAATTTGGCTTTTTTAGCTTTAGGTCCGTATTGATAGAAACCTTTACCATTTTTACGACCCTTACGGTCATCGGCTAATAACTTGTCAAATGCTGCAGGTGCTTTAAAGCGATCGCCGAGCTCTTTTTCTAAAATTGGCGAAATTTTAGCACCTACGTCAATGCCCACTTCATCAAGCAAAGTCATCGGTCCCACAGGGAAACCAAACTTCACTAATGCGCGATCTAGGTGTTCAACACGTTGACCTTCAAGTAATAACTGCGCAGCTTCGTTCATATACAGGGCTAGAATACGGTTTACATAAAAACCTGCGCCGTCTTGAACCACAATAGGTGTCTTTCCTTGCTTGCGTGCAAACGCCACTGTAGTTGCAATCGTTTCTGGCGATGTGGTTTTATGGGCAATCACCTCAACTAACGGCATTTTTTCTACCGGAGAAAAGTAATGTAGGCCAATCACATTTTCAGGACGACTTGCCGCTGCGGCAATCTGACCAATCGGTAATGAAGACGTATTAGAAGCAAAAATGGTGTTTTCACCACATTCACGCTCAACGTCTTGAACCATTTTATGTTTAAGTGCTAAATCTTCAAATACCGCTTCAACAACGATATCGGCATCTTTAATACCTGTATATTCAGTCGTCGTTGTCATTAATGCCATGATATTGTCACGCGCTATAGGTGTCATATGACGACGCTTAACGCCTTTATCTAGCAGTTTGTAAGCATATGATAGTGCGTTACTTAATCCCTGCTCTGAAATGTCTTTGACACGCGCTGGAATTTTAGCTTTAGTGGTTGTTACAGACGCAATACCACCGCCCATTAACCCACCGCCTAATACCATTACTTTTTTAACTTTGCGTGGCACAGCACCTTCAGCACCAGTTTCTTTTTTCATTTCAGTGGTGGCAAAGAACAAGCTACGTAATGCTGCCGACTCTTTCGACATCACTAAATTAGCAAAATGAGTTGCTTCAACCTCAAGCCCTTTCACCATGCCTTTATTCATACCTTGACGAACACAATCGATGATTTTAGCTGGCGCAGGATAATTCCCCTGAGTTTTTTTCATTACCTGTTTGCGAGCTTGATCAAACATAATATCGCGAGTAAATGAAGATGATTCTAAAAACTGATTAATTTTAGATTGCACCACAGGTTTTGCAGCTTGTTTACTTTTTTTTGCTAGCTCTATCGCGGTTTCAAGCAAAATAGAGTTAGGCACAACATCATTCACTAACCCCATTTTTAATGCTTGTTTAGGACGAATTTGCTTGCCAGTAAGCATCATATCTAACGCAGTTGCAATTCCGACTAGTCGAGGTAAACGCTGAGTACCGCCGCCGCCGGGCAACAAACCCAGTTGCACTTCAGGCACCCCTAGCATGGTTTTTTTATCGTCACTGCATACGCGTAAATGACACGCTAGCGCTAATTCTAAGCCACCACCTAAACAAGCACCATTGATAGCAGCAACAACAGGAATTGATAATCCTTCAAGCTCAGAAAAAACCACATGACCTTGTTGTGACAATGCCTTAGCATCAGCTTCACTCTTGCAAGCTGCTAACATGGTGATATCGGCACCGGCAACAAACGAATCAGCCTTACCAGATATAACAACCAAGCCTTTAATGCTGTTATCAGCTTTGATTTCAGTTAATATTTCACTAATTTCAGGACCAAATTGTTCTTTTAAGGTGTTCATGGTTTCGCCAGGAACGTCCATTGTTAAAATGGCAATACCATCGTCACGACGAGCTAAATTAAATGTTTTTTCCATGCTCATTACTCCACCTCCAAAATCATTGCCACACCTAAACCGCCAGCAGCACAAGCAGTTGCTAAACCAGTACCACCACCACGACGCTTAAGTTCATTACACACTTGGGTAATCAAACGCGTACCGGTTGCCGCAAAAGGATGACCATAGGCTAATGAACCGCCTAATACGTTAAACTTACTCATGTCTATTTCGCCTATCGCGCGATTGCGACCCAGCTTCTCTGCTGCAAACTTTTTAGAACCAAACATCTGCATATTGGCCAATGTTTGTGCCGCAAATGCTTCGTGCATTTCAATCAGCGTTAAATCTTCTAATTCCATTCCAGCACGTTTTAATGCTAATGGCGTCGCATACGAAGGCCCCATTAACATGTCTTGCCATACATCGATGGCCGTAAACGCATAACTCTTGATGTAACCAATAGGTTGATACCCTAAGGCTTTAGCACGACCTTCACTCATTAAAATAATGGCCGATGCACCATCGGTTAATGGCGTGCTGTTGGCGGCAGTAACGGTACCGTGCTTACGGTCAAATGCGGGACGCAATTTGGCGTAAGACTCTAATACAGAGTTTTCACGAATATTATTATCACGATCAATAAACTGTTTGTAAGGTGGAATATGAGCTGTCATCACTTCTTGTTGAAGCACGCCAGAATTCCACGTTTCAGTAGCCAATGTATGTGAACGATGCGCTAATGCATCTTGATCTGCACGGCTAATGTTGTAAGTCTTAGCCATTTGTTCTGCGGTTTGCCCCATAGACAAACCCGTTGAATACTCAGCAACCGCTGGCGGTACCGGCATCAGGTCTTTCAAGCCTAAACGACGTGCAATCGCAAATTTTTGCTTAAAAGTACGCGCTTTATTTAAATCGACTAAAGCATGTGCAAGCTTTTTTGATACTCCAATAGGTAGTACTGAAGACGAGTCAGACCCACCAGCTAAGCCGATTTCAATATTGCCGGTCATAATTGATTCAGCTACGTTAACCGCCGACTGAAAACTGGTTGCACAAGCTCGGGTGACAGAGTAAGCATCTGTTGACACATTCATGCCAGTACCTAGTACAATTTCACGAGCAATATTGGGTGCTGCAGGCATTTGCACAACTTGACCATAGACAAGCTGCTCAATTAACTGAGAGTCGATTTCAGAGCGAGACAGCAACTCATTAACCACCATTTTGCCCATATCTAGCGCTGATACGCCATGAAAGGCGGTTGCTTGCTTTGCAAATGGTGTTCTTAAACCGGCAACAATCGCAATGCGCTCACCCCGGGAATTTGTTACTTGTTGTCTATCACTCATGTGTCACCCTCTATTATTGTTAGCTTATCTCGGCTCTGCCGGTAAATTTTTATTTTGCCAGATAATCTGGTCAGACCATCAAAGTGTGACCTGATTCTAACTTTTTATTGAATAGTTTTAAACAGGCGTTTACAACTATCTACTTCATAAAGAGTTAAATTGTGTTAATCCTACTAGCCAAAAACCAATAGAATTCATAACATAGGGTGTAATAATCCCAATGCCAACTAAATAAATTGAGTACAGCTATGCCGTTAAGTCGTTTCCACTCACTACGCACCTATTTAGATAATGTTGTCTTAGGTCAACCCGTATTAACTGAGAACTTGCTGATAGCACTTATCGCAAACGGACATTTATTAGTTGAAGGTCCTCCTGGCTTAGCCAAAACTCGTGCAGTAAAAGCATTATGTGATGGAGTAGAAGGCGAGTTTCATCGTATTCAGTTCACTCCCGATTTATTGCCTGCCGATTTAACTGGCACTGATATTTATCGTCAGCAAACAGGGACATTCGAATTTGAAGCGGGGCCAATTTTCCATAATCTAATCCTAGCAGATGAAATTAATCGTGCCCCAGCTAAAGTTCAGTCAGCGCTATTAGAAGCCATGGCTGAAGGCCAGGTTACCGTTGGTAAAAATAGTTATCCTTTACCACCACTATTCTTAGTGATGGCTACACAGAATCCGCTAGAAAACGAAGGTACTTATCCGCTGCCAGAAGCGCAATTAGATCGTTTTTTAATGCACTTAAATCTCGATTATCCTAGCGCAGAAACCGAAGTCGAAATCTTACGCCAATCGCGTAAAGAGGCCAAAACACATCAGTTGCCTAGGATAGACCCCGTCGCACAAGCCGATGTGTTTGCAGCAAGAGATCAGGCATTAGATATTTACTTAGCTGAACCGTTAGAGAAATACATCGTTGAAATTGTGATGGCGACTCGACAACCTGCGCGCTACAGTGCTGATTTAGCTAAATGGCTTGAATATGGTGTCAGTCCTCGCGCCACAATTTCACTGGAACGTTGCGCCAGAGCGCGTGCTTGGTTACATGAACGAGACTTTGTTTCACCAGAAGACATTCAAGCTGTTGCGCCTAATGTGTTACGTCACCGTTTGTTACTCAGTTATCAAGCGCAAGCGGAAGGCGTTACGGCAGATCAGGTGATTGATCACATTCTTAGTCAAGTTGCCGTACCGTAAATGTTGCAGCACGAGCACCTATTATTAAGCATGATTAGATTATGATGAACCCAACTAATTCATTACCACTTTACAGTGATGGTGTGAGCTTAAATGAGCAAGAGCTTATTGCTTGTCAAAGCTTATCCCGCGCCATACCCGATCGCAAATCGCGGGCGAAAGCAGCATTGTCTGGTCACCGAAGCAGCCAAATAAAAGGCCGCGGTATGGAGTTTGCTGAAGTACGTCATTACCAAAATGGAGATGACGTTCGTACTATAGACTGGCGAGTCACTGCACGAACAGGTGTTGCACATACTAAGTTGTTTGTTGAAGAACGCGAACGCCCTATCCTGCTATTGATAGACTTGAGCCACAGCTTATACTTTGGCTCCCAGCTACTATTACAATCGGTACAAGTGGCTCATTTAGCCACAACGTTAGGTTGGAATGCCATTAACCATGGCGATAGACTCGGGGCATTAATTGCCAGTGAAAGTACTCACTTAGAGCTAAAGCCACGTAGTCGCCGTCAAGGTATTTTACAGTTAACCTCAGGGTTAATTAATGTCCATCAACAACAATTAAACCAAATAAATCAATTATCACCCGATCCCGGCCATATGTTTAAAGCCTGCCAACGGCTACAGCGCATTGCTAAGCCTGGGTCACTGATTTGGATTATTACTGACGGCCAACATATCAACCAGCAATGTTTAGCGCCTTTAACAGAGTTGTCGCGTCACTGTGATATTGGTGCCTTTGTGGTAACCGATCCATTAAGGCAGGGAACCTTAGCGTTACCCAAACAATTTTCTTTACCCGTACGAGATGGCCAACAACAACTGACCCTAACACGTCAAAGTTATGAAGCCTGGTTAAGTACTCAGCAACAGCAGTTACAGCAATTCGTCTCATTAATGAATATGATAAAAGTACAACCTAAATTCATCGATGCCGCTAAACCGCTCAGTGCACAATTGGATATTTTACGTTAAATGACCACTGCTAACTTACCAACACAGCCATTGCCGATTGACGCCAAAGCCTCCGCTTTAGCGCAAATGCAAGATATTGTATTACCAGAGCCAATTAGTGCAGTGCCTATCGCACCTGGATATTGGATAATTGCAACAATATTAATAACCTTAGCAATCTGGTTAGTTAAGCGTTTATATAAACAACATCAATATCATGCACCACGAAAAATCGCGCTGACGTTACTAGATAGCTATGATATTGAAGATGATACCTTTGCAGCACAGGTTAACAGCTTACTCAAACGCACCGCACTTACCTATTTACCGCGTGAACACCTCGCTAAACTCAACGGTCAGCCTTGGTTTGATTGGTTAGATACTCGCCTCGCCTCTGGCCAGCAACATAAAATTGGTCAACTATTAATTAAGCGACATCAAGCAAGTGGTTTAGATCAAACCGAAAAAGCTCAATTAAAATCTTTAGCGAAAGCCTGGCTAAGCAATAAACGTCCTTTTAGTGATACAACGTTATCATCCAATAATTCATATCTGGAGGCCAAATGCTAGCATTTTATTGGCCATGGTTATTAATCTTACTGCCGCTTCCGTTGTTGATAAAACGCATCAACATACATAATGTCGGCGGACATCTACAGCTACCCGGCATCGCTACAACGGTTACAGTGTCCAGCTCAGTAAACCGAAAAAGCAGCAGAAAACGTTACTGGCTAATGTGGATATTGTTGTTGTTAGCAATCGCTCGACCACAGTGGCTTGGCGATCCCATAGAATTACCGGCAAAAGGCCGTGATTTAATGATTGCGGTGGATTTATCCGGCAGTATGCAAATTGAAGACATGGTCATAAATGGACAAACTGTTAACAGGTTTACCCTAATACAACATGTACTTAGTGACTTTATCGAACGTCGTAAAGGTGACAGACTCGGACTTATTTTATTTGCTGATCATGCTTATTTACAAGCCCCACTCACCTTAGACCGCCGCTCTGTTGCTACATTTTTAGATGATGCTCAGATAGGTTTAGTCGGCAAGCAAACCGCTATCGGTGAAGCCATTGCCCTTGCGGTTAAGCGCTTTGATAAAGTTGACGAAAGTAATCGAGTGCTCATTCTGTTAACGGATGGCTCTAATAATGCAGGTAATATTGAACCAGAAGTCGCCGCACAAATTGCCGCGAAACGTAACATCACTATTTATACTATCGGGGTTGGCGCTGAAATATTAGAACGCCGAACTATTTTTGGAAAAGAGCGCATTAATCCATCAATGGACTTAGACGAAGGCCAACTCAAAAAATTAGCTGCCATGACTAAGGGGCGTTATTTTAGAGCCCGAAACAGTGAAGAGTTAGCCAGCATTTATCAAGAAATAGACAAGTTAGAACCGGTGAGTCGTGATCAATTGAGTTATCGTCCCAAAAGTGAGTTATTTTATTGGCCGTTATTAATGTCATTACTGATTAGTTTTTTAATCAGTTTGCAGCAACAATGGCCTGCCCAGTTATTGGCTAAAACCAACCAGACTAAAACTAACCAAACCAAAGAGGCGAATCAATAATGATCCATTTCATTCGCCCTGAATGGCTATTAGGGTTCATCCCGGTATTAATATTAAGTGCATTATTTTGGCGTAAACATAGCCAGCAATCAGCATGGAAACAATATATCGCCCCACATTTAAGTCAGTTACTAATCAGCCAAACGGTTGAGAAAAGTCATCAGCCCAAATGGCTATTAATTGCCAGTTGGATAGTCGCCGTGATTGCGCTTTCAGGGCCGGCATTAAACAAACAAAATCTGCCAGTATTTGCAACCGAACAAGGTCGAGTGCTCATTATGGATATGTCTCAGTCCATGTATGCCACCGACTTAAGTCCAAATCGCTTGTCCTACGCTAAATTTAGAGCGACCGACTTATTAAATGAATTAAAAGAAGGCGAAACAGGGTTGATTGCCTATGCTGGTGATGCTTATACCATTAGCCCGTTAACCCGCGACCGTGACACTATTTTAAACTTACTGCCAACATTATCACCCGATATTATGCCCACTAAAGGATCTAACTTAACAGCGGCGTTATCTCTGGCAGAAAAACTATTGGCTCAAGGTGGTCATGTCAGTGGCGATATTATTGTCATGACCGATGGCATTTCTGCACAACAATTTAATCAAACAAGCAGCGCACTTAACAGCCGTTATCGTTTATCGATCATGGCTTTTGGCAGTAAACAAGGTGCACCCATTCGTTTAGCTGATGGTCAATTATTGCGTGATAATAGTAATGAAATCGTCGTCGCTAAAACCGATTACGGTCTATTACAGAAACTTGTCCAACAACACCAAGGGATCCTTGTGCCAGCTCAAACAGATGGTAGCGATATCTCCACCCTCACCCACTGGCTGGCAACTGATGGCAAGGCAACCGAAACGGATCTTGCTGGCGAAACTTGGCAAGATCTGGGTCCATATTTAGCTATGCTATTAATCATCCCGATGTTAATGAGTTTTAGGCAAGGATTATTAACCCTCATGCTTAGCCCTAGCTTGCTATTCGCTACGGCAATGACATTTAGTCTAGCCAACAGTCAACCAGCACAAGCCTCTGTGTGGCAGGACTTATGGAAAACTAAAGACCAACAAGCACAGTCTGCATTTGAACAAGGTGAATTTACCCAAGCAGCGGAAACATTCGAAAACCAACAATGGCAAGCCTCTGCGCAATACAAAGCAGGTAATTACCAACAAGCGCTAGAAGGCTATGAACAAGACAGCAGCGCCCAAGGTTTATATAACCAAGGTAATGCCCTAATGCAGCTTAAAGATTATCAAGAGGCCATTAAGCGTTATCAACAAGCTATTGCGGCTCAATCACCGTTTACTGAAGCAAAACAGAATTTGACCTTAGCCCAGCAATTGCTTGAACAACAAAAAGAGTCATCAGATCAGCAATCTGATAAATCAGAGCAAGATCCATCTAACTCAAATGATGACAACTCTACATCAGAACAATCTTCCGATGAAAATGGATCTCAACAAGCAGATTCCGACGAATCACAGTCTGGAGAACAGGAAAACCAACAAGGTCAACAAGACCAATCTGGCCAACAAAACCAACAACAGAATGCTGAAAACCAATCTGACAATAAAAATGATCGTTCATCTGATAATAATAAACCGCAATCACAAAGTGATCAGCCATCAGACCGCGATGAACAACAAGATGATAAACAATCCGAATCGTCACAAAACGAAGCACAACAGCAAAATGGTCAGCAACAAAATGGTTCGGATCAACAATCATCAACCTCTGAAGATAACAACACTTCACAGCAAGATGATTCAACGCAAGATTCTCCCGCTAGTAACGAATCTAGCATGCAGGCCAGTGCGACTAAAAATGGAGACCAACAAGATGATGGCAACCAAAAAATGGGGACTGCACAGTCTTCAACAGAGCCAAGTGCAGAAGACATAAAAGATGGCAAACCATCAGAAATGATCTCGGCTTCACAAATTAATCAAGATGATTTGCCTGCAGATATGCAACGTGCCCTTCGCGCCATAAACGAAGATCCACAAGTGTTAATCCGCAATAAAATGCAGCTTGAATATCTAAAACGTCGTCAAAATAGTCAACCGCCTAAGGAAAATGAACAGTGGTAATCAGAACTTTTTTTAGCCTATTGCTATTCATCATTGCTGCACCGGTATTTGCACTTAGCCAAGTACAAGCAACCATAGACCGAAATCCAATTGTTACAGGCGAGTATTTCGTACTCGATATTATTGCCGATGATGATCTAAATGCGGGGGCATTAGATACCTCAGTATTGCTCGATGACTTTATTGTTGGAAGAACTAGCGTTGGCCGCAGCACTAAAATGGTTAACTTTGACACCACCAAAGAAACTCGCTGGCAGGTATTATTGTCACCTAAGTCAGTGGGCAATGTCACCATACCGGCGTTTAACATCAAAGGAATTAGCTCAAACCCAATTACCTTAAAAGTTATTCCACAAGGTTCAACTGCCGACGAAGTACAAAACGTATTTATTAACATCAACACTAGTGCCTCAGAAGCTTATGTCGGCCAATTAATCACTTATAAAGTAAAACTATACCTTGCAGTAGAATTACAACGAGGAGTATTAAGTGCTCCCGTTATTGAAGGCGCGCAAATCAAGCAAATAGGCGAAGACAAAGATGGCAGTGAGATCATTGATGGCCGTCGCTTTAGAGTCATTGAACGCACTTACGGTATTATTGCCGATCTGCCAGGGGAGTTAGTTATCAATGGCGCCAGTTTCTCAGGCGATGTACTTGTTGAAGCCCCTAGACGCGGAGGTATGTTTGGCTTTAATGAAAGTCGGCCAATGCAAACAGAAGCGGAAAGAAAAGTCATTCAAATCAATTCAACACCGCCAAGTTACCAAGGAAAATGGTTAGTCAGCGATATTGCGGTATTAAAAGAGACGTGGCCAGACGATATCAACGAATTTGAAGTGGGCAGCCCAATTACCCGCACAATTAGTTTAATTGCATCTAATACCGATGACACTAGTTTACCCGACATCGATATTCCACTGGCCGACGGCTTAAAAGCTTATCCAGAAAAGCCGTTAAGACAAACTTTTGTTCGCGACAATCAAGTGGTATCACAATACAGTATCACTACTGCTATTGTGCCAACAAAACCAGGTACTTATACTCTACCTGAGATAAATGTTCCTTGGTGGAACCCACATCTTAAAAAGCAACAATTTGCCACATTGCCAGCCCGCACGATTAACGTTATAGGCAGCACAACGGCTACGACAGATATTCCACCAGCGGATAGTTTTAGCGCAGTTCAAGCCAGCGGATATTGGCCGTTACTGAGTGCTGTTCTGGCGGTATTATGGCTCATCACTTTAGTATTATGGCGTAAAGCAGCATCGGTAAACCGCACGTTGCCACAATTTAATCAAGACAATAAAAACCTCAAAATACCTAGAAAAACAGCAACGACTGGACTCAATGCAATTATTCATGCATGCGACCGTAACGACAGCAGTGCGGCGATTATTGCGGTACAAGCCTACTTTAGCGAACGTTTAGGTAAATTGATGACTTTGACTCAAATCAGCGGTTTATCAGAACAATTAGCGTTAGCAATGAATAAGCTACAAGCAGACAAATACAGCAATAAACCACAAGCGATTGATAAAAAATCGTTAATGGATGCCATTTTGGCTTATCAACACCCCCCTCTCGCCAATAAAAAATCAATAATAGCAGAGCTAAATCCATAACATTAAAAAGCTAAATAGTAGCTAGATGCTGCTATTTAGCTTGCTATTAATCCTCCTCCTTTTTAAGCTGTTACATATTATTAACTCAAAAAAGTTAAAAAATGTTTGATTCATTGCGAAAGAAAAAGTCCGAACCTGCGGTCTTATCTGAGATGCTAACAAAACAACGACGATACGATAGCCTTGTCAGGGCTCTTCACACCGACATATTTCGCTACGCCTTTTGGTTGTGTGGTGATAAACATGTTGCTGAAGATATTACTCAAGAAACGTTCTTAAGGGCGTGGCGTTCTTTGGACTCATTAAATGACGAAAAAGCGGCTAAAGCCTGGCTAATTACCATTTTAAGACGGGAAAATGCCAGACGTTTTGAGCGTAAACAATTTGACTACAGCGACGTAGAACAAGATTTACTTGAAGATGTACTATCGACAAGTCATGAAGAAGATACCGAGCAGTATTGGTTACGTCGTCAAATAGGTAAACTCGATATCGAATATCGAGAGCCGTTGTTATTGCAGCTGATTGGCGGGTTTAGTGGTGAAGAGATTGCCACCATGCTAGAACTCAATCGAAATACGGTAATGACCCGTTTATTTAGAGCCAGAAACCAGTTAAAAGACGCTCTCGAAGCACCAGAGGTAAGAGGTCAATCAAATGGATGATCTACAGTTTCGTCGCCATGCATACGGTGACCCCAATAATCAAGCCGACGATTTTTTAGCTCATTTAGCTGAAAATGAAGACGATGCTAAATTTGTCAAAGATCTACAAGCATTTGATCATAGACTCACTCAAGCACTCAATATTAGCGTGCCTGATGGGCTTGCTGATAAGTTAATTTTACGACAGCAATTGAGTCAGCATCAAAAAAACAAAAAACAGACCCGTTACTTAATGGCAATGGCTGCTTCAGTTGCCTTTATTGTGGGAGTTAGCTTTAGTTTATTACGCTTCACGCCAGTAAACTTAGGGGAAAACTCGTTGGCTCATGTTCATCATGAAACCAAAGCATTAGTGATGGAACAGGATATTGGTTTTAATGACGTAAACTTTAAACTAGCCAGTTTAGAAGGATTAAGTGATTCGAAATTTATCCAACAACCAGGCCGTGTTTTTTACACCTCTTATTGCGACTTCCAAGGTGTTAAATCATTGCATTTAGTGATGGCTGACGAGAACGGAAACAAAGTCACTTTGTTTATTGTGCCCGTCGAAAGTCGTATTGTGTTAGAAGAAGCATTTGCAGACAATCAATACAAAGGCCAAAGTTTTCAAACAGCCGACGCCTATATGGTGTTAGTGGGCGAGCCCGCTTCTGACCTTGAGTTTGTCAAAAAAGAAGTTGAAAATACCTTTATATAATTTATAAATTAATGATTTAAAATCCGCTACTTCATTGGAATAGCGGATTTTTTTTCATCTTAAAAAATCAAAGTGTGAACTAGATCAAACTTCTGCTAGCATGTCGACCATAAAAATAATCACCTGGAAGCAATATGGAAATTCAAACACCAATCATCATTACCTTTATCGGATATCTTGCCTTAATGATGGGTATCGGTTACTGGGCTTATCGTAAAACAGACACTGTTGATGATTACATTCTCGGTGGTCGCAAAATGGGGCCCGCAGTAACAGCGTTAAGTGTTGGCGCATCAGATATGTCTGGTTGGTTGTTATTAGGCTTACCTGGCGCGGTGTATTTAAGTGGTTTAGGTGAAGCCTGGATTGGATTTGGGTTAGTGTTTGGTGCGTGGCTTAATTGGTTATTTGTTGCAAAACGACTGCGAATTTATACCCAAGTTGCCAATAATTCTTTGACGTTACCCGATTTTTTTGAAAACCGTTTTAATGACTCTCATGGACTATTGAAATTGGTTTCGGCATTAACGATCCTGATCTTTTTCACTTTCTATGCTTCTTCAGGCATGGTGGGCGGTGCGATATTATTTGAAAAAGTATTCGGCCTCGATTATAACCTCGCCTTACTGATCGGTTCATTCATCATTGTTTCTTATACTTTCGTAGGTGGATTTTTTGCCGTCAGCTGGACTGACTTCTTTCAAGGCTGCTTAATGTTAATTGCATTATTAATTGTACCCATTGCAATTTTCAGCCAACCCGATACTCAAGCAAGTTTTGAACAAATTGATCCTGCTATGTTGTCGTTTATTAACGAAAACACCACCGTCATTGGACTCGTGTCGCTATTGGCGTGGGGATTAGGTTATTTCGGCCAACCGCATATTTTGTCTCGTTTTATGGCTATCGGCAGTCCAAAAGATTTAGTGTTATCTCGTCGTATCGCCATGAGCTGGATGTTAGTGTCGTTAGTTGGTGCCTTAGCAACGGGTATTGCCGGTAGTCTTTATTTTGCTGCAGAGCCACTTGAGAACTCAGAAACAGTATTTATTCATTTAGCCCATGCCGCTTTTAATCCATGGATTGGCGGCTTGCTGATTGCAGCTATTTTGTCTGCCATTATGAGTACTATTGACTCACAATTACTGGTTTGCTCTAGTGTCATCACAGAAGACTTTTACCTTAAATGGTTACGTCCACAAGCCAGCAGTAAAGAGTTAATGTTAGTAGGCCGTATTGGCGTTATTGCCATTGCATTAGTAGCCGGCGTTGTTGCACTTAATCCTGAAAGCAGCGTATTAGGACTCGTCAGTTATGCATGGGCTGGGTTTGGAGCTGCATTTGGTCCCGTGGTGTTATTATCACTCTTTTGGCAAGGTTATAGCCGTAATGGTGCGATATCAACCATTCTAGTGGGTGCTCTTACCGTTGTCGTGTGGAAACAACTGACTGGCGGTATTTTTGAGTTGTATGAAATCGTCCCTGGATTTATTTTCGCAATGTTAGTGGGGGTAATCGTCAGTAAAATGTCACCACCAACACCGAAAACTATCGCCGACTTTGCCGATTTTCGTGAATCTTTAAAAACACAATAAACTCCAATAAAAGGCTGTATTAGTCATTTTAATAGCTCAACCGCTGTAATTGCAGAGGTTGAGCTACTAATCTTATAATCGAGTGTCAATACCAACGAATGACCTAACAAGCTTCGATAAATCTCATCTGATTAGTCTCTAAAATCCACTATGAATAAACTTTAACTTAAGCTAACTGCACAGTAATGGTTGTCTAAAACTGCTGATAAATTTACATATACTGCCATGCTATCAAACACCTACTTCACCATTAAAAACCAGAATTAACTTAATATTAACAACAACTAACATCTGGTCGGAGTTGTTACATTAGTCACACTTACCTAATATGCCTAAAATTTTGGCCGTCAAATGCTTGAAGTGAATAAACTTTGTGCAAAACGGTAATAATAAATGGGACATAATAATGAATAAATTCCACAAGACCCTCATTGCTACCGCGGTAGGCCTACTCAGTGCACAAGCATCCGCTGCTGGTTTTCAGTTAAACAGCCAATCTGCTACTGGTATTGGTCGTGCAATGGCGGGTGATGCCGTTATTGCTGACAACGCATCGGTTCTATCTCGTAATCCTGCAGCCATGGCTCTTTTTGATGAAACAGCGCTATCTTTAGGTGTTGTTTATGCAGACATTGATGTATCAGTATCTGATGCACAAGGCAGTTTTGCCGGACAAGACGTTGCTTTTGGTAGTGAGCATAATGCAGCAGAAGCAAAAGTTATCCCCAATTTTTATTACATCAATCCAATTAATGACAAAATGGCGTTTGGCGTTGCGGTATTCAGTAACTACGGCACTGGCACCGATTTAGGTGACTTGGCAAACAGAACCCCTACCATTAGCGGCAATGCAGTACCACTGCCACCTCCAGTAGACTTACTCGGTAATACAGAAGTGGTTACTATTAACTTCAACACCAGTATGTCTTATCGCATTAATGATGAGTTCAGTTTTGGTTTTGGTGTTGATGCCGTTTACGGCAGCGGAACCTTAACTCGTACTAGCGAAAACCCACAGATTGGCAGTCTAGTCGATGTCGATGCAGATGGTTGGGCATTAGGTGGGATTGTTGGTGTTGTGTATGAAGTTAATCCAGATAATCGCTTTGGTTTAAGTTATCGTATTAGCCCAAAACTTACCGCCAAAGGTGATGTAAATTATCTTTACACTGAATACAATGAAATTGATATTCCTATCGCTGATATTGCTCAGTTTGCCGGTTTCCACCAGCTAACGGATAAATTTGCCGTGCATTACACTGCACAGTGGACTAATTGGAGTGCATTCGACAAAATCGTGGTTAAAGATGGTGCCAATGGTGTCGACCAAGCAGATTTAAAAGAATACCACTGGAAAGATTCGTGGTTCTTAAGCCTAGGCGCGACTTATAACCTCACTCAAGACTGGACTTTACGCGCAGGTGTCGCAACCGATCAGGGCGTAGTTAATCAGCATTCATCATTATCAATACCTGATTCTGATCGTACTTGGTACACCGCGGGTGTGAGTTACGATTTAAATGCAAAATCAAGCGTTGATTTAGGTATCGCTTTTGTACGCGGAGAAGATGTTACTGTACTAGAAAATAGTAACCTTCTTGCTCAAGTGCCTGGCTACAACAGTGAGATTTCAGCACAAACGCGTTCAAATGCGGTTTACTACTCAGTACAATATAACTACAGTTTTTAATTAGCAGTATTTACCCTTTTTTAGTCCGCTCACCACGGGCTAAAAGTTTCCAACCAAGCCGCCTTTTATTGTTAATTGGCGGTTTTTTTATGCCATTTATATCATAGGGTTCTAATCTATACGATTTTACAATATATCGGTTGCTTAACGGTGCAAAGTCCATTAGAATTTTCTTATAGACTTCACATTAGGCTATCACTATGTCTCGCTTATCTAATAATTTATTCCTCGGCACAATTCTCGCAACAACGGTACTAGCCACAATAGTATCCTATACAGTGCAAGCCTCTGATGTTGCTACATTAAAGCTAGAGTATTCAGAACAATATCAACCCCGTATTTATGATGCAAAAATTGAAGCAATTAAAGCGGCAACGATTTCTGCACAAACCTCTGGGCGGATTATTAATATTCATTTTGATGTGAATGATCTCGTCCCACAAGGCGCTGCATTATTAGAAATCACCAATAAAGAGCAAGGCGCAGGATACGCGGGGGCAGAAGCGGATCTCGCTAAAGCAGAAGCGCTAAACAGTGAGGCCCAAGCACAATATCTTCGTTATAAAACATTGTTTCCCAAGGGCGCCATATCAAAAGGTGCCATGGATGAAGCCACTGCAAAAGCAAAATCCAGCAAACAAGCAGTCAGTGCTGCTCAAGCACAGTTAATAAAGGCCAAAGAGAGTTTAAATTACACTGTCGTGAGTGCGCCTTTTAGTGGCCGAATGACCCATCGATTTATCGAACAAGGTGAAACCATATCTTACGGCCAAGCGTTGTTCTCTGGCTACGATACTCAACACCTTAGAGCTGTATTTCAAATTCCCCAGCAAGACGTTGCTCAGGTGCAACAACAGGAGCAAGTGAGTGTTCAATTGTTCAACGGCGATGAAATCATTTCAAATGATGTTAACGTCTATCAATTTGCCGATCCGTTAACTCATCAGCATCAAGTCAGAGTCAATATTGATGCCAGTAACATGGAAGACGTCATTGTAGGCCAGTGGATTAAGGTAGTCGTTAACTTCCCTAGTCGAACGAGTTTAATGATCCCATTATCGGCCATACATCAAGTCAGTGACTTAACGTCGGTGTATCGTAAACATTCAGACAAGATTGTGCTTAACCAAGTGCGTATCGGCCGAATAGACCATCAGAATAATACTGCTGAAGTATTATCCGGGTTAATGGAAGGCGATGAAATTGTTATCGATGCTGGACGATATTTAATTATGTCCTCAGCAGCGAAAGGTCAGGAGTAAACCTGATGACAACACCTAATGAATCGATAAAACTTGGCCTTTCAGGCTCAATAGCAAAAGCATTTCAACACAGTGCCATTACCCCATTACTGGCTATTCTAGGTTTATTACTCGGCCTTTTTGCGGTGATTATTACCCCCAAAGAAGAAGAACCTCAAATTGATGTGACTTTTGCTGATGTGTTTATCCCCTACCCTGGAGCCACACCGACGGAGGTTGAAAATCAGGTCACCTTACCTGCAGAACGGATAATTTCTCAAATAAAAGGCATTGATACCCTGTACTCATTTTCCCAGCCCGATGGCGCGCTCATTATCGCTATTTTTGACGTCGGCGTTCCACGAGATGAAGCTGTGGTTAATTTGTACAATCAACTGTATTCAAACAGCGATAAGTTTAACCATGCAGCAGGCATTGGTGAGCCGTTAATCAAACCTAGAGGTATTGACGACGTACCTATAGTGGGGTTAACGCTCTGGTCTCAAGATCCAAACATCACTGCAGAGCAGCTTACCTTGGTCGCATCGGGCCTAGAAACAGAGCTAAAACGGATACCGGGTACTCGAGAGATTTATAGCCAAGGTGGCCACGAGATGGTGTTAAATGTGCGTATTGATCCTGTCAAGATGAACAGTTTCGGCGTAACGTTCAACGATATTAGTGCCACATTACAAGATAATAACCAACTGTCTACAGTCGGCTCTATGACACAGTTTAATCAAGAAATAAAACTGCAAGCGGGGCAGTTTTTACGCACGCCAGATGATGTTAATAATCTGCTGATTAAAGTTAATCAACCCGAATCTATAACGGAGAAAAGTCCATTTCCTCGTGCAGTTTATTTATCTGATGTCGCCGATGTGAGCCTTAAAAGTGATATTCCTAAACAACATGTTTGGCACGTAACAGATAAGGGGACCTACCCGGCTATAACCATCGCGATTGGTAAACAGGCGGGGCAAAATGCCGTCGACATTGCAGATGCCGTATTAGCTAAAATCGATGCTGTCGATAACGTATTAATTCCCAATAATGTCAATGTCGCTATCTCTCGCAACTACGGTAAAACCGCTGGAGATAAATCTAATACACTTATTTTCAAATTGATTTTTGCCACATCTGCGGTAGTACTACTGGTATTTTTCACCATGGGACTTCGTGAGTCTGCCGTCGTTGGTGTAGCCATTATCATTACTCTCGCCATAACCTTATTTGCATCTTGGGCATGGGGATTCACCCTAAACCGAATTTCATTGTTCGCACTTATATTCTCCATTGGTATCTTGGTCGATGACGCCATCGTGGTGGTAGAGAATATTCATCGGCATATGGCAATGAGTGATAAACCCATAAGCGAGCTCATCCCTCATGCCGTTGATGAAGTCGGTGGGCCAACGATATTAGCTACCTTCACCGTTATCGCCGCCCTATTACCAATGGCATTCGTATCCGGACTAATGGGTCCATACATGAGCCCAATTCCGATTAATGCCAGTATGGGAATGATTATTTCACTATTAATCGCGTTTATTATGACCCCATGGTTAAGCCGCATATTGTTAAAACCTCACAAAAAGATACATAGTTCAAACAATAAAGCGCCTGACACAAGTATCCCAGTAGAAGAAGACAATCGATTAACGCGTCTATTTACGCGAATAATGAGTCCTTTTTTACTCGGCGAACATGCGCCAAAAGCGCGAAAAGGCTTGGCTTTAGGGATCGTATTATTGATTGTCTTCGCTATCGCCTTACCTGTAATGCAAGCTGTAGTACTAAAAATGCTGCCTTTTGATAATAAATCTGAGTTTCAGGTAATGGTTGATATGCCTGAAGGCACCCCTGTGGAACAAACTCAAAGAGTATTACAAGATCTCAGTCAATATCTCAGCAGTGTAGAAGAAGTTGAGCATTTACAGTTGTACGCGGGCACCCATGCACCTATGAATTTTAATGGCTTAGTACGACATTATTTTTTACGCAGCAGCCAAGAACTCGGTGAAATTCAGGTCAATCTAGTGGATAAAAAACATCGAGACCGCGACAGTCATACCATTGCATCATCTGTACGCGAGCCGTTGCAAAAAATTGGTCTACGTTATCAAGCCAATATCAAAATTGTTGAGGTACCACCAGGGCCACCGGTTTGGTCGCCTATAGTTGCTGAGGTTTATGCGCCTAACACCGAATTACGTGAACAAGCAGCCAATGACTTATTGCAACGTTTCAGAGATACCGAATACGTCGTTGATATGGATATATATTTGCCAGCGCAACAACAAAAGTGGCAAGTGATCATTGATCGAAATAAAGCCAGCTTAATGGGTGTTTCTTACGCCAGTATTGTGGATACGATCAGCACTGCTGTTGATGGTAAGGATGTCAGTTACTTGCATCAAGCACAGTTAGCTCATCCCACGCCGATTAGATTACAGCTTGATGAAGCCGCTAAAGTAGATCTAAAGCAAGTCTTGTTATTACGCCTACCGACTCAATCAGGTGAAACAGTACCGCTAACTGAATTAGTTAAGGTGCAACAACAAGTGATTAATGCACCCATTATCCATAAAAATATGGTGCCTATGATCATGGTTATTGCCGATATGGCAGGGCCAACGGGTAGCCCACTTTATGGCATGTTCGATATGGTCAGCCAGATTAATCAGCAAAATGAACAAGGTGACACTAGTTATCCAATTCAACAAAATTTGGTTAATCAACCTGATGGATTAACCGACGTGTCGATTCTATGGGATGGTGAATGGAAAATAACATATGAAACCTTCCGCGATATGGGCATTGCTTATGCCGTTGGTATGATTGCTATTTACTTACTTGTTGTGGGTCAATTTAAATCTTATATCGTGCCGTTAATCATCATGGCGCCCATTCCATTAACCATCATAGGTGTTATGCCTGGGCACGCTTTATTAGGCGCTCAATTCACGGCTCCTTCTATGATAGGCATGATAGCGCTAGCAGGCATTATTGTCCGAAACTCAATTTTACTGGTTGATTTCATTAATCAACAAACTGCCGCAGGCGTTCCGTTAGAACAAGCGGTTATCCACTCTGGCGCGGTAAGGGCAAAGCCAATTATGTTGACAGCATTAGCAGCAATAATTGGGGCATTATTTATTATTGATGACCCTATTTTTAACGGTTTAGCCATTAGTTTAATATTTGGGATTTTTATCTCAACTATTTTAACCTTGGTGGTGATTCCAGTGTTGTATTTTTCAGTAATGAAACATAAGCATGTGTAACAAAATTATATTATTCACTGGGCATCGCCCAATAAGGAGCTAAACATGTCATTAGAACGAAATATTATGGCCTTTGCCGGCTTTATGGTTTTATTATCTCTTGTGTTAACCGCAACAGTTAGTCCACATTTTGTCTGGCTTACTGTATTTGTCGGCGCTAATCTATTTCAGAGTGCTTTTACAGGCTTTTGTCCTGCTGCGATGATAATGAAAAAGTTCGGCGTCAAAACTGCAGCTGAAATAGCCTTAAATAAATAACAAGGAAATTATCGTGTTTAAAAAATCTATGCTGCTGTCTATTCAATCTATCTTAGCGATGTTGGTCTTATTAGCGGCATCGCTTATGCCTACTTGGGCTGCAGAGCAAGAGTCTAGCGTTGCTTGGGAAAAAATAGACCGCGGTGTCACATTAATTGATGTGCGCACTGCTGAAGAGTTTGCTGCTGGACATATTGACGGTGCGATTAATATTCCATTTGAGATTATCGTCCCAGAGTTGGCAAAGCTCAATATCGATACAGACGCCGAAGTGGTTCTTTACTGCCGCAGCGGCAACCGTAGTGGTATTGCACAGGAATCATTAGTTAAACAGGGTTACACCAATACCTATAATGCGGGTGGTTTTGATAGCTTAATATCAGCACGATAACCTCACTAACAATCTAAAACCACACATTTGCAACTGTGGTTTTATTAAGTAAATACAATAGTTTATCGTATTGACATCCTCTTCATCTCAATACGATAAACCTTACCGCTTTCGCTCCCTACATTTTTCCTGTAAAAAAATCTTTACATTTAATATTAGATAATTATTTATTAGCATAAAACGGATCCGTTTATGCACTTTCTAGTTAAGCGCTTTCATAAAGTTAACTCCATTAACGCTCGAAAGATAACATTCTACCAACTCGAGTTGTAAGTGAATGTTAAGTCATGGTTGGTGAATAAAAACTCAAATAAATCCGTTCTATAACACCAGTTACTTGACAACAAACATTAACAACTTGTTTACACCAGGCAAAAATGTGGTTACCTTTTAGACAGATAGGCAAAATAGCTTATCTGTAAAAAATAATTATAAAAGACATTACGTCCCACCCTGATTAACATGGAAGATAATATGAAAAAGCATAAAAACCCAACGGTCGTGCTTAGCATGACAGCACTCGCTTTGGCTATTTCAACTCAAGTAAACGCAGCACCAACCCCGTCACAACTCTCTGCAACTAATCAACAGATTGAACAACAATCACCTTTACCTAAACGATATATCGTTAAGTTCAGAAATGATAATGCTGCTCAGACTCTTAATGGCAATGCCGCTGTGCAAAATGTGAATGTTGAAGCCGACAACAGCATGGATTACGAGCCTCGTTCTAACGAAGTATTTACCCAGTTTAGAGCTTTGAACAGCGTAAAGGCACGAGAAATGAAGCGTGTAGGTCGTAGTAATAGCTACTCAGTTAAACTCGATTCTCCCTCTCTTAAAGCATTACGTTTGCGTCAAGATGTTGAATACGTGGAAGAGGATTTACCCCGTAGACTGCTTGCGGAAACAACACCTTGGGGACAAACCTTTGTTGGTGCGACCGTGTTAAGCGACAGCCAAGCAGGTAATCGTACTATCTGTATTATTGATTCTGGTTATGACCGTAGCCACAATGATTTAAGTGGTAACAATGCAACCGGGACCAATAACTCAGGTACAGGTAACTGGTATCAACCAGGTAATAATAATGCCCATGGTACTCACGTAGCAGGTACCATTGCCGCAATAGCGAACAATGAAGGTGTGGTCGGGGTTATGCCTAACCAGAATGCCAATATTCATGTTGTAAAAGTGTTTAACGAAGCCGGATGGGGCTACTCATCGTCTTTAGTCGCTGCTATTGATACCTGTGTTACTTCAGGTGGTGCAAACGTAGTCACAATGAGTTTAGGTGGCAGTGGTTCAACCACAACTGAGCGTAATGCATTAAATGCTCATTATAACAATGGGGTGCTATTAATTGCAGCTGCAGGTAATGCTGGCGACAGTAGTTATAGCTACCCAGCATCTTATGATAGCGTAATGTCTGTTGCTGCGGTTGACAGCAATCTTGATCATGCCGCTTTTTCACAGTATACAGACCAAGTTGAAATTTCAGGTCCTGGCGAGGCAATTCTATCAACGGTTACCGTTGGCGAAGGTCGTTTAGCCGATATAACTATTGGCGGTCAGTCATACTTTAACAATGGTGTAGTGCCGCACAACCGTTTAACCCCGTCAGGTACTAGCTACACTTCGGCACCAATTAACGCAAGTGCAACAGGAACCTTAGCGGAATGTACTGTAAATGGAACCAGTTTTAATTGCGGTAGCATGACCAATAAAATCTGTCTTGTTGAGCGTGTAGGCAACCAAGGCTCAAGTTACCCTGAAATAAACTCGGTTAAAGCCTGTAAAACAGCCGGTGCCAAAGGTGTCATTGTATACAGTAACACTGCACTACCAGGGTTACAAAATCCTTTCCTAGTGGACGCTAATAGTGAAATTCTGATTCCGTCGATGTCTGTTGATCGAGCTACGGGGCTTGCACTTAAAGCCAAGTTGGGTCAGTCAGCCACTGTGAGTAATCAAGGCAATCGAGATTATGAATATTACAATGGCACCTCAATGGCAACACCACATGTGTCAGGCGTAGCAACATTAGTGTGGAGTTACCACCCAGAGTGTAGCGCCAGCCAAGTGCGTGCGGCATTAAATGCCACAGCAGATGACTTAAGCGTTGCCGGTCGTGATAACCAAACTGGTTACGGGATGGTTAATGCAACAGCAGCAAAGGCTTATCTAGACGAATCATGTAATGGTCCAACCGATCCAGGTACAGGCTCTGGTGACAGCATACTTGAAAAAGGCGTGGAAAAAACGGGCCTAGCTGGCGCTAAAAACGATGAATTATATTTCTCGTTAGACGTTCCTGCAGGCGCGACAGACTTAAGCTTCACTATGAGTGGTGGCACTGGCGATGCTGACTTATATGTGCAGTATGGCGCATCACCTACCAGCAGCAGTTACGACTGTCGTCCATGGAAAGGTGGTAATGCAGAGTCTTGCCCAATTGCGACGCCTCAATCTGGTACTTACTATGTGATGCTACAAGGTTATAGTGCATTTAGTGGTGTAAATTTAGTGGCTAACTACACCGCTGGTAGCACTGGTGGCAGCAACACAGGCGGCCCAGCGAGCTACAACAATACCGGAAATTATACGATTCCAGACAACAACACTAGTGGTATCACTAGCCCTATTACTGTTAGCCGCACTGGCGATTCAGGAACGGTATCAGTGTCTATTGGAATTATTCATACTTATATTGGTGATTTAAAAATCCAGTTAGTTAGCCCAACAGGTCAAACTGTTGTACTGCATAACAACACTGGTGGTGGAACCGATAACCTAACCCAAACTTATACGGCTAATATGGCAGGTGTAGAATCAAGTGGTGTATGGACATTAAAAGCAGTTGATAATGCGAGACAAGATACTGGATATATTGATACTTGGAGCTTAAGCTTCCAGTAATATTATTTCGTTGATTACAAAAATAGCCACATTATGTGGCTATTTTTATTTCTGATGGATTAACTTTTTAACAGTTAGCAGACTAATAATTAAAAATCTAATAGTGAGGTTGTGTTGTTTGCAACACGGCAGGCTGCTGAATATTGGCAATCACTTCAAATATAGATGCAAATGAGTTTGGTGTACTCACATCGACAGCAAGCTTTAATCGGCGAGCAATATCATTAGCAGATAGCACACCACGAATAGCATGATTAGATCGGTCAACCACTAAACAATGTTGCTGTCCTGCTGATTGTAATGTCTCAATAACATCACCAATACGAGCATAACTTAAATCTTCAAAATCAATCGCTTTCAGATCTTCTTTAGGGATCATAAAATCTGCAACACTTAAATGCTCACGCTGATGACCAGCTGCAACACGTTTTAATATTTCTTGATTATGTAAAGACTCAAAGCTGATTAGGCCAATAAACTTATCTTTATCATCTATGACTAATTTAAGACGTACATGCGACTTCTGCATTAAGTGCTCGACCTTAACCGCCGACGTGCTCGATTCTATCACCATAGGCGTCACTTTCTTAAAATCAGTAAACACATTTAACGCTGAAGATAGTACTGAGATATCTTCATGGGCTTCTGGTGAAGTTAATTCATCAATTTTTTCTACTGGGTATAGGGCTAATTTCTTCACAATAACATCCTTAATCAACAACCATCGCGAAACGTGAAACATCATATTTATTAATGATTTATAATTTATTGTGATGTTCACTGCATGATTTGATTATCTGCCTGTGATTTTATTAGTACAAGACCCATTTGATTAAATTTAATTAATTTTTGATAAATTAAGGTTAAATTCACTTTACTGTGATCGTAAGTATGATAGCAAAATGTGATAGCAACCCAAATAACGTAAATACCACTACTTTAACGGTTCAGGCTCTATTAACACGCTATTATTTGCATCCGACAACCACACTTGCCCTTCGCTAAGACTAACTTGTAACGCCATATTTCGATTAACAAATACATCCATTTGTTTCACCGCATCTTCTGGAAAATTAATCACAGTTAAATTATCGTAGCGAGCAAATGCTTGCTGGTTCTGCTGCCACCAAATAGGCACACTTCGGCCACCATAAGTATAAAGAATAACCTGTTTTGACCGACCACAGGCTTTTCTAAGCCATTTCTCATCAGCTTGACCAAACTCAACCCAAAGATCGATTTCACCACTCAGATTTTTATCCCAAAGTTCAGCTTCATCATCAACACATAACCCTTTACTAAACACTAAAGTTTCGGATGCATTAATGGCAAATGCCAGTAAACGCACCATCATGCGCGTATCGGTTTCGGACGGATGTTGGGCTAAGGTAAACTGATGATCGGCATAATAATGACGGTCCATATCTGCAATCTGCAGCGAGACTTTAAAGACGGTAGCTTTAGCAGCCATAAAAGGTTCCAACAAGTATAAAAAAACCGAGTCTACTACAAAGTAGACTCGGCATAATAGGACATCGTACTTATCCGGTTAAATAGCGCCAGGGCGTAGATGTTTAGCCATTGGAAAATGCGCACTTAACTGGGCGACTTTTGCAACAGAAGACACTATCAACATACGAGATCCATGTTCATATTGATGAGTGATATCACTTAACAATGGCACCGCTTCTCTGCTTGCGTCTCGCCTTAATAATTCATTAATCTCACTATCAAGCGCACTATCACTGTAAACCACGTCTAATGTCTGTAACAGCGGCATTGCTGCAATAGGGAGTAAATGTGCCGGCGTATCCTCGGTTAACAAAAGAATCTCACCTTTAACACTAAAGTCTTCAAAAGACTCAAGGTAACGTTGTTCTGTTAATGCATCGAATTTATCTTGATTAGTGGTAAAAAAACGTTCCCAAAATAAACGTCTATCTTTGCCTGCTAATAATTTATGTTGTACTTCCTCGCGCTTGCTGGCAACAAAATCAAATAAAGGCGCTAATGATGACGGTAGCATAGTTTCGAGGCGTGAACGGATGGTTCGAGCGAAAACAGGTGCGGCACCAGCCGTACTTATCGCAACCACTAACCGGCCTCTATCCACTATCGAAGGCGTAATAAATCGACAAAATTTAGGATTATCGACCACATTCACCCAAATCCCCCGCTCTGTGGCCAACTGCGCAAAATCCATATTCAATTGCTCATCGGCAGTAGCAAGGTAAATGATATCCACATTGGCAATATCATCAGCACATACTTCACGACGAGACAGCTGGATCCGCCCCTGCGTATAATAGTTTTCAATATCATTGGCAACCGTCGGCGCTATGACATGAATATGAGCATCCGTACGAGACAACAAATCGAGTTTACGTGTGGCAACTTCACCAGCACCAACCAATAAGACCTTCAAACCTTGAGTATCGACAAACAAAGGGAAATATTGCATTAATCTACTCAGTCTTCAACGATAGGGAATTGATGTTGTATCCAAGCACGGTAGCCACCAACCATTGAGGCGACTTGCGTATAACCCATAAGTTGTAAATTATAGGCAGATAATGCTGCACGCTGGCCGGCGCCACAATAAAGTAATATTGGAGTATTTTTATCCGGAAAACGATGCTCTATATCACGTTCAATAATGCCACGACTGAGGTGTTTTGCATTAGGTAAATGCCCTTGTAACCATTCGTTATCTTCTCGCACATCAATTAATTGCCATTGATCTTGTTGTTGATATTGCTCAATGGTTAACAAGCTAACATGTGGCATAACAGAATCGACCAAACTGGCGAATGCTGGAGAGGGTTGCATAGCGTTTCCTTAAGTTAGTTAAATCACTCATTTGTGACAAATTAGCACTACATACGTCATAAACCTAAAAGTAGTTTAATCATTAGAGTCTATTGGATTTTTGAAAGCAATTTTGCTGCAGTTAGTGGCAATTTACTATAACGAGGAGTTTATGATGGTGTCATTTACATAAATAAGCGCTAATTGCGCCAAAATAAGCCACATATGCAATCCTAGTGGCTCAACTAAACGGGCGCATATTTATAAACTAGGCTCTTTATTACTAAACGTAAATTGACTTAGACACTTTTCGTCTAATATTTACGTCGCGATTAAACCCCGTTTATGTTGAATAATATGTGGTCATGAAAGATGGCTTTCAACGTTAAAAAACCATCATACGGGTTTATTCGTTATGCATTTCACTTCTTTGCGAACTACATTGCCAACACAATTCAAAACTGCCTTCGTTTATTTCATGGCATTGGACACATTGCCATTGAGGCTGTTCAATATCGAGTGAATCGAGTAAGGTTTGCGCAGTGACAAGTTGATTGTCTGCTACCCATAATTCTACCGTTTGCATTTCAATCGGTAAACCGCCTACACCACCAATGAGTGCTTCACCTTTAAGATCAACTTCAATTCCACTGGTTTCCAGTAGCCCTTTCCATGTGTGAGCCTGCAGTAAATTACCACCGGCTAATAATACTTTTCGTTGTTCCATGCGTTATCCTACTGCATTGCTCTTGCTGGCAAATTTGTTTCATCCTACTGCCTCTACCAAAATCTGTCGAGTGTTGTTTATAAATTGGACATTTGTCATAGACAATGATTATGTTAACTTTATATGAACTCTTCGTATTTAATAACATCATAAGCAGGGCTCTACATGACAAAAATAGTCTTAAAAGGTGTATTTCAAATCACCGCTTGGAATGAATCGGCATATGCTGAACACGACAATAACAGCAAACAAACCATTGCCGAAATCACCCAAACGTATTCTGGTGATATCAATGGTTCAGCTCAAATTCGCTATGTAATGTCATATCAAAATGGGGAGGCTGCGGTATTTGTCGGAATGGAACACTTAACCATAAACACGCCAGAAATATCCGGCACCATAGTGTTACAACATAATGGGGTATTTTCGCAAGGTGTTGCACAAAGCCAATTCAATATAATAGCTGACTCGGGTACCGATAACTTGCATCAATTTATCGGCCACGGTGAGTTTACCTCAACCGAAAACGGCCAAGCAGATTACCTCATCACTTTGCATCATGACTAAAATAACCATTTCTCGTTTAGAGACTAATATCGGTACATTTAGAGTATCTGGGAAGATGATGGTAACTTCACTGATGTTTCTCAGTGTTGATATACTCGGCAGCGATGGATGGGAAGCGCTGATAATCGACCCACAAACTCAATGGCACAAAACCTTGATGGCTGCCTGTGAAGTGCATTTAGCAGAACAACAGAACTTAACCTAAACTCGGGATAAGAGATAATAATAAAACCATAAAGATCATAAGCTTATAGCTTAACCACTATCAAGCTTGTCATTTGTTTTACTAACAGGGCGAATTAACGCGTTAATAGCTGGCCTATTGCAAGTTCATTTAACGCAGTTAGTAAGGCAAAGGGCTGTTTGAAAGGCGTTTGTTATCTCGAGTTAGGTTAACTTAGCCATAAAAAGAAACCCCAGCAAGCTGGGGTTTCTTTTTAGCGATTAAGATAAATAATACTTATTAAGGCATCATTGAAGGCTGATCAGCACCTTCTTTCTCAATCTCTACCGGTAACATGTGCTCACGGTTGATACCCAATTTAATGGCTAAATAACTTGCCACGTAAATCGATGAGTATGTACCAACAAAAATACCGAGTAGCAATGCAGTCGCAAAACCATGGATCATTGTGCCGCCTTTTAAAAACAGCGCAATAACGGTAATTAATGTAGTACCTGTAGTAATAACAGTACGACTCATGGTCTGAGTGATTGAGGTATTCACAATCTCTACAGGGGTGCCTTTACGCATTTTAAGGAAGTTTTCACGGATACGGTCATACACTACGATGGTATCGTTAAGTGAGTAACCTACAACTGTTAATAAACCTGCCAATACGGTCAAGTCAAACTCAAGCTGTAATACCGAAAATACCCCTAAGGTCACAATAACGTCATGGGCTAGCGCCGCTACAGAACCTGCAGCTAAACGCCATTCAAAACGAAATGATACATAGATAAGAATACAGATTAAAGCAACAATAACGGCTAAGCCACCCTGCTCCGCTAATTCCTTACCTACTTGTGGCCCAACAAACTCAACACGCTTTTGAATCACGCCTGAATCAATTGACTGCGCAGCAGTTAATACTGCTGCAACCTGGACATCACTTTTTAACTCATTTCTTACCGGTAAACGCACCAATATATCGCGGCTTGAACCAAAGTTCTGTACTACCGCACCTTCAGCTTCCGCTGTGGTCATAGTCGCACGTAAAGCATTCAAGTCAACAGGTGCTGAAAACTCCATTTCAACAACCGTACCGCCGGTAAAGTCTAAGCCCCAGTTAATGCCTTGTACGCCTAGCGATACAAAAGAAGCAATAACTAAGATCAACGACATTACACTAATAGGAAGTGCATGACGAAGGAAGTCGACTGTTTTCTTTACTGAAAATATTTGCAACATATTCAACTTCTCCCTTAGATAGACAATGACTTAACGCGCTTACCACCCCAAACCGCATTCACGATTGAGCGTGTGCCAACGATGGCTGTAAACATCGAAGTCGCGATACCTATCATTAAGGTAACAGCAAAGCCTTTAACCGCACCGGTACCGACAGCAAACAAGATTAACGCTGTCATAAAGGTGGTGATGTTAGCATCTGCAATGGTTGAAAAAGCATTACCATAACCTTCATGGATAGCTTGTTGTACGCTGCGACCGCCAAGAAGTTCTTCACGGATACGTTCAAAAATAAGTACGTTACCGTCAACCGCCATGCCCACCGTTAATACCATGCCCGCAATACCTGGCAAGGTTAATACCGCACCCGGGATCATAGACATCACACCAACAACCATAATTAAGTTTGCCATCAATGCAAGGTTGGCAATAAAACCAAATGCACGGTAGTAAACCATCATAAATACAAGAACAACAACCATGCCCCAAATCATCGCTTGAACACCGTTTTGGATGTTTTCAGCACCTAAGCTTGGGCCAATAGTTCTTTCTTCCACAATGGTCACTGGTGCGATCAACGCTCCTGCACGTAATAATAACGCTAGGCTTTGTGCTTCAGTATGCTCAAGACCGGTAATGACAAAATTACGACCTAAACGAGCCTGAATCGTCGCAACTGAAATAACCTCTTCAATACGAGTCATTTTCACTGTGCCATCAGGATTACGTGTACCACTGTCTTTATATTCGATAAACAATGTTGCCATTGGTTTACCGATATTATCTTTGGTGACGTTAGAGAAAATCGAGCCGCCTTTCGCGTCAAGATTAATCGCTACCTGTGGACGGCTGTATTCATCAAAAGTAGGTTGTGCACCAGTGATATGATCACCCGTTAGCATCACTTCTTTTTTCAATACGGCAATCCCGCCTTCACGGCGTTGGTACACTTCTGCACCTGCTGGAACACGACCATTTGCAGCTGCACTTACGTCGGCTTTATCGTCAACCATACGAAATTCAATCGATGCCGTAGCACCTAAAATTTCTTTTGCACGAGCTGTGTCTTGTACACCAGGCAGTTCAACAATAATGCGCTCAGCGCCTTGACGTTGTACTACAGGCTCAGCAACACCCAACTCGTTAACACGGTTACGAATAGTGGTAATGTTTTGCTGTAATGCTTCTTCCTTAATTTGCTTAAGGTAAGCATCACTCATGGTAGCAAGAAGCATAAACTCATTACCGCTACTCGCGTCGGTATAGGTCATGTCATTGCTGCGAGTTTTTAAATAAGTCTCAGCTTGGTCAACAGTTTCAGCATCTCGAAACTTAATCGCAATTCCTTTAGGGGTTTTACGAATACCAGCATAACGAATTTTTTCTTCACGAAGCTGGCTACGGAAATCAGCTATCTTAGCTTCTTCCATTTTACGAATAGCTTCGCCCATATCCACTTCCATTAAGAAGTGAACACCACCACGTAAATCTAAACCTAATTTCATCGGCGACCCACCAACAGCTTCAAGCCATTCAGGGGTTGCCGGAGCTAAGTTTAACGCAACGGTATATTTCTGACCAAGCAGCTCAGCGATAGCTTCTTTAGCCACCAACTGCTGCTCAGGATTTTGCACTCGGACCAATAACTGACCATTTTCAAGCTCGGCACGCTTTACGGCAATACCCTGACTATCTAATAAATCAACCACAGCCGTTTGTGTCGATGCAGTAACTTCTGCGCCGCGAGTTGCGACAATCTGCACTGCATGATCTTCACCAAACAAATTTGGTATTGCATAAAAACTACCAATGGCGATGACAAGCATCACCATGATGTTTTTCCACATTGGGTATTTATTTAACACACCATAGCCCTCTTGGCTTTATAACGACTGGATAGAACCTTTAGGCAATACCGCTGCGATGTAATCCTTTTTAATCGTGATTTGGTTGTTATCATTAATCGCTAATAACACATAATCACTTTCTTCACCGATTTTGGTCACTTTACCGAGAATGCCACCACTGGTTAACACTTCATCACCTTTTGAAATCGACGCCATTAGGTTTTTGTGCTCTTTTACACGCTTTGACTGTGGACGGAAAATCATGAAGTAAAAGATTAATCCAAACATGACTAGCATGAAAATTAACTGCATGGTTTCGCCACCGGCTACACCACTGATTGGGCTTGCATATGCATTTGAAATAAACATAGTTCTCTCTTCTTATTAGCTAAAATTAAACGATTAACTCAGGTACTTCACGACCAAAACTGGTATAGAACTCCTTAACAAAGGCGTCTAATGTACCTGTCTCAATTGCGCCGCGCAAACCTTCCATCAACATTTGGTAATAACGTAAATTATGGATGGTGTTTAAACGCGCACCTAGAATTTCATTACAACGATCTAAATGGTATAAATAAGCACGTGAATAGTTTTTACAAGTGTAACAATCACACTTAGGATCTAATGTTGCTGTGTCATCACGGTGACGTGCATTACGAATTTTAATCACACCTTCACTGGTAAATAAATGGCCATTACGGGCATTACGTGTTGGCATTACACAGTCAAACATATCCACACCACGACGAACACCTTCGACTAAATCTTCAGGTTTGCCTACGCCCATTAAATAGCGCGGCTTGTCAGCAGGAATTTGCGGACAAACATGCTCTAAAATACGGTGCATGTCTGCTTTAGGCTCGCCAACAGCTAAACCACCTACGGCATAACCATCAAAACCGATGTCTACAAGACCCTTTACGCTCTCGTCACGTAAATCTTCAAATACGCCACCTTGAATAATGCCAAACAAAGAGTTTGGGTTTTCTAAACGGTCAAACTCATCACGTGAGCGCTTAGCCCAACGCAGTGACATTTGCATCGACTTACGTGCTTCGTCATGTGTCGCTGGATACGGTGTACATTCATCAAAAATCATCACCACGTCAGATCCTAAAGAATCCTGAATTTGCATTGATTTTTCTGGGTCTAAGAAAATCTTTTCACCATTGATCGGTGAACGGAAATGCACACCTTCTTCAGTGATTTTTCGAATGTCACCTAAACTAAAAACTTGGAATCCACCCGAGTCAGTTAAAATAGGACGCTGCCAATTCATAAAGTCGTGCAAATCACCGTGTTTACGCATGATCTCTTCGCCAGGACGCAACCATAAATGGAAGGTGTTGCCCAATAAAATGTCGGCACCAGTAGCGCGCACTTCTTCAGGCGTCATACCTTTTACCGTACCGTAAGTTCCAACAGGCATAAATGCTGGTGTTTCTACAGTGCCACGATCAAAAATAAGACGTCCGCGACGTGCACGACCATCAGTTGTATCTAATTCAAATTTCATAAATCACCTTGCCAGATAAACAGTCTGACTCGTTTAGTTTCTATAGTAATGAGGGCAAATTTTAATGCTTCAAGGTTACTGACACATTAAATCAAAAAAACGCCCACTATTGTGGGCGAGTATTTTAAATCAAATTCATTGCCTACGGGGCTTTTTTCGTCACAAACATCGCATCGCCATAGCTAAAAAAGCGATATTTTTGCGTAATCGCATGTTGATAAGCCTTCATGACCGCTTCATAACCTGCAAAAGCACTCAACAGCATGATTAATGTTGATTCTGGTAAATGAAAATTAGTGACCATGGCATCAACAACTTTAAATTGAAAACCTGGGTAAATAAAGATATCAGTATCACCACTAAAGGCTTCAAGCGGACGTTCTCCACTCGCGCGCGCTGCGCTTTCTAATGAACGCACTGATGTTGTGCCGACGGCAACAACACGATTTCCAGCCGCTTTAGTAAGCGCAATTAGGTCAACAACCTCTTGTGGCACATTAGCCCATTCTGAATGCATCTTGTGCTCAAGCACATTATCTACTCGCACTGGTTGGAATGTACCCGCACCCACATGCAAAGTCACAAAGGCAATATTGACCCCTTTGGCTTTTAAATCGGCTAGCATGGCATCATCAAAGTGTAAGCCTGCTGTAGGTGCAGCTACTGCGCCTGGCGTTTGGTTATACACTGTTTGATAACGTTCTTTATCAGCATCTTCATCTGGACGATCGATGTAAGGAGGCAGTGGCATATGGCCAACGTCTTCAAGGACTTCTAATATGGTTTTATCAGACAGTAACTCAAGCTCAAACAAAGCATCGTGACGAACTAACATTTTCATTTGGTAGCCGCCGTCTAAGTCGATAATCGTATCCACTTTAGGCGATTTTGAACTGCGAACATGGGCTAGAATACGTTTATCGTCGAGCATACGTTCAACGAGAATCTCAAGCTTACCGCCAGTCGACTTTTGACCAAATAAACGCGCAGGTATGACTCGGGTGTTATTAAACACCATCAAGTCTCCAGGATTGATCAGATTGAATAAATCAGTAAACTTTTTGTCGGCAAGCTCACCGTTTTCGCCACTTAATGTGAGTAAACGCGAAGCATTGCGTTGTGCTGTCGGATAGCGAGCAATCAGCTCATCAGGTAGGTCGAATGAAAAATCTGCAACACGCATAGTATGATCTCAACAGTAAAAACGGCCGCTAGTCTATGGCGACTGCGGGTTAAGATCAAGTTTGGTGATTATTTTGTCGGCTTTTGTTCTATCGACTCGGTGTCGATATCGTCCAATTCAATAGTATCTGACTTGGCAGAGTCAAAGGTTTGGTCCGATTTATATGAATGTTCTTCATAACGCATGTCGATGTGTACTTTATTTCTTTTTGGTGCAGCTGGCTTACCCAATAACTTTTTAATCCAGTCTTTCATCATCCTTGATCCCTAAATTAATCCTATAACCTTTAAAAAGCAGTCACATATACGCATCACAATGATACGAAGCTCAATACTCCATGACATTTATCTATAAAACGTTATGATTAACACCACTCACTTGCCACTTTGTAACGCTTTGTTACAAACGGCTAGTATCATACTGTAAAATAATAAAATTAGAAGTACAATTTATGAACTTTTTAGCTCACTTACATTTAGCCGATATCAGCGATACTCACCTAGTAGCTAATTTGTCGGGTGATTTCGCGAAAGGTAACATAGAGCAACATCCAAAACATCTGCAACAAGGGATATGGCTTCATCGACAGATAGACCAAATTACTGATAGTCATGAAATTATTATCGACCTGCTCAAGCTGTTTCCTAAAACCTCACGTCGTGTTGCACCGATATTAGTAGACTTAGTATTTGATCATTACTTAGCATTTTATTGGGAAGAGTATCATCATCAGCCATTAGATGAATTTTGCCAAAAAGCATACCACCAGCTTAGTACTACACTTGAACTACCTCCGACGTTACAGGCCATTGCGCCACAAATTATCCAACAAGATTGGCTAAGTAGTTACCAAACAAGGCAAGGATTAGATCAAGCGATTAAAGGCGTCAGTCGTCGTTTATCAAAACCAGAACTTTTTGACCATGCCATTAAAGATATCGATAAGATTTATATTGATATCGAGATTGCATTTAGAACCTTTTATCCACAGTTAATGGCCTATAGCAGGCTTTATAGTCGTAAGACTCCGGCAGCATATTTACCTTAATACAGGGTATTTATAGGAATTGATGTCGTATGCCGTCATGGTTACTTAATCTAAAATACACACTCAAAACCAAACGGTTTTGGCTAACGAGTCTACGCGATATAATCGTTATTGCGGTGGTGTTGTTCGCTATCGCGAGTTATCTACAGCGAGATATGCGAACAGGCATAGCGATGCCAATTAACGCATATACTATCGCCAATAAACCAATATCATTATTTACTTCAGCATCAATTGACGCCCAGCAGCATATCAGAGAGAACAGTACCCAAAATAAACCCACCTTGGTCTATTTTTGGGGCACTTGGTGTCCGGTGTGTAAAGTGACCTCTCCTATGGTGAACTCGGTTAATCTTAATCCAGATTATCAGGTTGTTTCCATTGCAGTAGCTTCAGGTTCTGACGACGACATCAGCACCTTTATGCAACATCATCATTATCATTTTGATGTCATCAATCAGCATCAAACAATGTTATTAAGCCAACAATGGGGCGCCATGGCATTGCCTGCTATTTATATCGTTGATACTGAAAACAATATTCGCTTTGTTACCTCTGGCGTAACAAGCAGTTGGGGAGTGTCATTACGGTTATGGTTAGCGACCTGGTAAAGCAGCCATAACCAAACAGCATTATTCAGTCGAATAATTGGTTTTTGGTTATCAGTAAAACTTTGTTAGTATCCGCAACATGAGTACTCGCGAGATTAACGTTTCGCCACATCAATACCTGAATCAGACACAATTAGAGAGACAATTTATAATGCACATCTTTACTTATCAACCACCCTCAATTCCGTGGTTGGACATACGCTATAAAGACCGTGACATTATCGTCATCAATAAGCCTTCAGGCCTATTATCAAATCCAGGGCGTTCACCTGACACACACGATACGGCCATAACCCGTTTGCAACGATGCTATCCTGAAGCGATTTTGATCCATCGTTTAGATTGTGATACTTCTGGGATCATGATTTTTGCTCGTACTAAAAAAGCGGAATCACATTTAAAAATTCAGTTTCAAAATCGCCAGGCCAAAAAAGTGTACATTGCTGAAGTGATTGGCCACGTGGGTGAACAACAAGGTAAAGTGAACTTTGCCCTAGGACCTAATCCTGATTCACCACCATTCCAAATGCTTACAGATTCAGGCAAGGCTGCGTTAACCTACTTCAACGTTTTGGAGCATCGTGCTCATTCAACTTTGATGGAATTAAAACCTCATACTGGCCGGACTCATCAGCTTAGGGTTCATATGTTGGCGCTTGGCCATACCATTTTAGGCGATGAATTCTATGGTGATGAATCAACAATTAATGCCAGTAAACGGTTAAACCTGCATGCTCAATCACTTACTATTACCCATCCTTATAGTCAAATCGAGATGACGTTTTTTAGTCAGCATCCATTTTAATATCTTAACCAAAGCTTGGGATAATAGATGAGAATGTAGTCAGAAGGATTAAAAGCTTAGCGATTAATCACTATCAATATTATTATTTGTCTTAGTAACAAGACGAATCGACGCGTCAATATCTAGCCTATTGCAAATCTTCTTGTGTAAAGAATAACGCAGGTATCAAGACAAGGAACTGTTTGAGAGGCGTTTGTTATCTTCACATCAGGTTACATTGGCCATTCAAACAAAAAAATGCCGACGCTATCGCGTCGGCATTTATCAATAAGGACTTTTTCACGATATTAACGCGCTTGAGCTGTCTCTTTCGTTTCAGCAGCTTCACATGCTGCAGCAGTAAAGATCACATCTGTAGAGCTATTTAATGCAGTTTCAGCTGAGTCTTGAATCACACCAATAATAAAACCAACTGCCACAACTTGCATAGCAACATCATTAGAAATGCCAAACAAACTACACGCTAATGGGATTAATAATAGGGAACCACCGGCAACACCTGAAGCACCACAAGCAGAAACGGACGCTATCACGCTCAATAACAGAGCTGTCATAAAGTCCACTTGAATACCCAAAGTATGAGCTGCTGCTAATGTTAATACCGTAATGGTAATCGCAGCACCACCCATATTAATGGTGGCACCTAATGGAATAGACACAGAATAGGTGTCTTTATGCAATTTTAGCTCTTCACACAATGCCATGTTGACCGGAATATTGGCCGCACTTGAACGGGTGAAAAAGGCTGTAACACCACTTTCACGTAAACATTTAAATACTAATGGATATGGATTACGTTTAATTTTGACATAAACGATAATAGGGTTAATCACCAAAGCAATGAATAACATGGATCCCACAAGTACCATCAATAATTGGCCGTAACCCGCAAGAGCATCGAAACCTGTTTCAGCAAATGTAGCCGCAACTAAACCAAAAATACCAATTGGTGCTAAACGAATTACAAAGCGAACTATATTTGACACCGCATCACTGACATCAGAGAGCATTTGCTTAGTACTGTCGCTGGCATGATGCATGGTTATCCCAAGACCTGCCCCCCACACCAAAATACCGATGTAATTGCCCGTCAATAATGCGTTCACCGGATTATCAACAATTTTGAACAATAAGGTATTGATTACTTCGCTAATCCCTTGAGGAGGATTTGAGCCCTCTATCCCGGCAGTTAGTAGTAACGTCGTTGGAAAAGCAAAACTGAATAATACTGCGGTTAATGCCGCTGCAAACGTTCCGAAAAGATATAGCCCAATGATAGGACGCATATTGGTTTGACTATTTTTCTTTTGATTGGCAATCGATGATGCAACCAAAACAAAAACCAGTATTGGCGCAATGGCTTTTAAAGCACCCACAAAAAGTGAGCCCAAAAAAGCCACATTATTGGCACCTGTGGTTGAAATACTTGCCAGAATCACGCCCAAAATGATTCCGCTGATGATTTGTAGCACGAGGCTACCGTTAGCGATACGAGCTAACAGTGATGTTTTTTGATTCATTGCTTAACCTATGATTATTATATTCATGACTTTTTTGATCAAGGTTTTGCTTATCTTTAGAAAAGGAAACATCATAATACTCGTCTTATCCACGTATTCATCACCTTGCAACTTACAGCGATATAATACTTAGGTTACGATACTCATGACATCTCGATAATATCAATGCTATTACTGAAAACACCCTACTCTCTTACTCATTGAAGGATATTAACTCACCACAATCAATTAGCACACTTCAATCAATCCGTTTTCAGGGATAGCACTCCCTCATTAAAGTTAAGCATTACCTTGTGCCCAGCGAATATACTGAACACTATAAAAGCCTTGTAGCTATATATCAGGATGCCATGTAATAAGTCTAGTGTTGATACCAAATGAGTAAAAAAATTCAATCATCGGTCATAAAGAGAGCACTAATTTGACGGTTACAGGCTGAAAATACCAAAAATAAAACAATGACAATCATCCAGCAGGCTGCAATGCTTGAGCACCTCTAAGCATCGCTTCAATCAACTCTTTAGCATCAAACTTAGTTAACGCCTCATTGGCTCCGACTTGTTTGGCTTGGCTGACACTGATTTCGCTGGATAATGACGTATGTAAAATAATGTACGCATGTTCAATTGCTGGATTATTTTTGACCTCAAAGGCTAATTCGTATCCATCAAGTCCTGGCATTTCAATATCACTCACCAGTAAATCAATAGGCTTTCGTTCTTCCGCGGCTTGTTGCATCATCTGCAGAGCGTCGCGACCATCTGCCGTCACCTGATAAGCAATGTTAATAGAGTCTAATGCATCAGATAATTGTTTACGGGCAACTTTTGAGTCATCCACCAGTAAAATACGTAACGGTGTTAATTTCTCACGTTGTACATCGGTTAATATCGCTCGATTATTAATCGGATCATCCGGAAATATTTTCGACAGTAATAACTCGACATCTAATAACTGAACGAGCTGATCATTAAAACGGGTTACACCTGTTAAAAAGGCATTTTTGCCTAAGTTACCTGAAGGTGCTTCGATATTACGCCAATTACATTCAATGATTTTATCGATTGAGCGCACAAGAAAACCTATCACCATTCTCTGACAATCAGTAATGATGATATAGCTATCTTTAAGCTCTGCTTCGGTAACGGGTCTATAGCCAATACCTGCAGCCATATCGATAATCGGAATAGTCATACCCCGAATGGTTGCTGCACCAAGAATAGCCGAGTGAGAGTGTGGGATTTTAGTTAAAGGAGTAAACGGCACGAGTTCACGAATTTTTAAAGTACCTAAAGCAAACACTTGTGTTTGATTTAATTTAAAAAGCAATAAACCCTGCGATTGATTCGCTTTGCTCATTTTCGGACTCATCATTACCCCTTCATCTGAAGACTGAAATCTACTTCACTATAGCATTTATCGTCAGTCTTTAGACTAGCTTAAGTGGCCTATTTTATCTGCAAAGATCATTACAAATCACAAAATTAGCTATTCATCCGATAATAGCCAACTCGATAAATCATTACGATACAATTACGGTTCTATAAATAATGAGTATTTGAGGCGGAGACTTTGGTTGATAACCAGAAATAGCAAACTACATTAGTACTATTTCCGCAACAAGTTGTCGATATGTCGTGCAAAAAAGATCAACGATTGAATTGTTGTGAACCTTCTTATGTAATTTATCAAAGCCGGGAAAAACTTAATCGGCAATATACACATATAAGCTAGAACATAGTGCAAGTTAGCACCGAATATAGCCTAATAAAAACAACAAAGGGAAACAACGATAATTAAATCAGCCACTGATTTAATTATCGTTGTTTCCCTCATTATTATGATGCTTTAAATTGACATTAATCAGTTCGAAGCAGATTGCAGCTCGTAAAGCACATCATAAACAAATTGATCCCACCCCTCAGCATCGAACGCTAAGCCACTGGCATTACGAACTTGACTAACCGCATGCAAAGGCGCTGCACCGTTCTCCATCATATAATAAGCCATCACCATTTCTGTACGATTGATCCCAGAGCGACAATGGAGTAACACTGGTAACTGATCAGTTTCACATTCACGAATAAATGTTAATACCTGGGGGAGTATTTCAGCACAAATAGCTAAATCATGCGGCTTAGGTGGAATATTATCAGGTAAATTAAATACTTTATGACGAAGACCTAATTCAGCCATAGCGTCGATATCGCAACCTTCACCATTATTTAAGGATGCAATTGCACCGAAACCGGCTTGCTTTAACTCAGCTAAGTCCCACGCATCTTTGTTTGGACCGCTACGGCCTGCAACTTGTCCATCAACTAACCAAAAAATATGTTTCATATTACCTACTACTAATCTGGTTTTTTAGCCCAAATATCAACATTAACTGAGGACAACTTTTTACGTTTTTTCTTACCGCTACCTTCTGGCTTCGCTATTGGCTTAGGTTGTTCCAGTACGCTTTCAGGCACTACATCATCAGCCTCAAATCCGTTAACTTGTTCACGTTCAAGGCGAATTTGATTCTTTTTCTCGATAACAGAGAAGTGATGATACTCATCATGCGACAACAAGGTCAACGCTAAACCGACCTCTCCCGCACGTCCGCTGCGACCAATTCGATGCATATAATCTGCTGGACTGCGCGGTAAGTCAAAATTTATTACCACTGGTAATTTTTCAATATCAAGGCCACGAGCAGCAATGTCAGTCGCTATGAGCACTTGAATATCTCCAGCCTTAAAACCTTCCAATACACGACTTCTCGCGCCTTGGGCTTTATCACCGTGAAACACCTCTGCAGTGATACCACGTTTAGCCAGTTTTTGAGCTAAATGATTGCAACTATTTTTGGCATTAACAAAAATCAATACTTGGCGCCATTGATGTTGTTGTAGCAAGTGCGCAAGTAATGCGGTCTTTTTTTCACGATTAACCGTCATTACCCGTTGTACTAATGTACTCGCTTCAGCGCTTTGTAATTGTATCTCAAGCGGATTAACGAGCAGCGCTTGCGTTAGTTGGCGTACTTCATCTGGAAAAGTAGCTGAAAACAATAACGTTTGTTTTTGCTTAGGAAGTAAATTGAGTACTCGAGTCAATTCTTCAGTAAAACCAAGGCTTAACATTCGGTCAGCTTCATCAAGTACTAACGTTGTCACTTGGGACAACTTTAGTGCATTTGACGATACTAAATCGAGTAAACGACCTGGCGTAGCGACCACCACATCGGCACCACCACGCAATGCTAACATCTGAGTATTAACAGATACACCGCCAAATGCAGCAACCACTTTAATGTCGCCATTTAAATGAACCGCATAGGATTTAAAGCTGTCGGCAACTTGCTTAGCGAGTTCTCGCGTTGGAACCAAGACTAACGCACTGACAAAATTACCTTTGGCAGATGTTGTTGCCCGACGACTCACCAATTGATGTAAAATCGGCAATGCAAAAGCCGCTGTTTTACCTGAGCCGGTATTGGCACCTGCCAGTAAGTCTTTACCGGTTAGTGTGCTAGGAATGGTTTCTGCTTGGATTGGTGTAGGCTGCAGGTATTTAAGCTCAGCTAATCTGGCCAACAATGGAGTATGCAGGCCAAATTCAGCGAAAGTCGTAGCTAAAGAAGCTTGGGTCATGTATCAAATGCGCTCAAAATAATGGATATCAATCGGACATTTTAACGTACTTTGGCACAGCAGTCAGATAAATTAGTTAATTTCTTCAATCCCTTCTAAGTCTAGTAGCCACTGCTTCATATCGAGCCCATAAGCATAACCGGTTAACTTACCGCCTTTGCCTATCACCCGATGACAAGGAACGATAATGGCTATTGGGTTTGCACCATTTGCAGCCCCGACCGCTCTGACAGCTTTAGGTCGCCCAATAGTATTAGCGATATCACTGTAACTGCAGCGATGGCCGAATGTTAATTGACTCAGAGCATGCCAAACCTCATGTTGAAACACGGTACCTTTAGGCGCTAGTGGAACACTGAAATGCTGCCTTTGATTAGCGAAGTACTCTGTTAATTGAATGACTGTTGTATCAATGTGTTGTTGGGCTTGTATCAATAAATCTTGAGTAGTCTCAGTATTGCTTTGTTGGAGTATAAACTGAGTTTGAATCTCTACGAGCAAGCTCGTTTGGGCAAGATCTTCAACCTGTAGATGGGTTAATCCATACTCAGATGCTTTAAGCGAGAGTAAACCAACAGGACTTGTGACTAAAGCATGACACTTCGGCGAAGTAAAATGGGTCATAATATTATCCGTTTTTTGCAGCGACAGGATCGTTATCCCAAAGCTGGAAGGTTAAGTAGCTGCCCCAAGGTGATGCTTGTTTTGCAATGTCGGCTGCAATGCTTAAGTAAGATTTAGGGGTTTCAATAGGTTTACCCGATTGGTCACGTAACGCATGAAGACGATTTTTGATGACTAAATCAGAACTCAAAAAAACATCAGGGTCACTCAAACCTCGCATTTTCGCGTAAGCAACAGTCCATGGACCGATACCTTTTACGGACAACCAATCGTCAGGCGTTGAGTCTGGATGTTGATGAACAAATTGCCCCAAGGCATTTAATGCTAATTTTCGAGCACCTGGCATGTTAAGTTCATCTAATGAAGCGCTAGCAATAGCTTGTGCCGTCGGAAATAACCGCCAAGCCTTACCATCGATGAACAGTGTTTCACCATAAGATTTAACCAATAAATTTAATAGTTTAGTGGCTTGCACCACACTCACTTGTTGCCCTAATACGGCACGGCAAGCGGCCTCAAATACACTACCTGCCGCGGGAATACGCAAACCACTATCAATTTTGGCGCCTAATTCTATGATAGGAGATAATGCCTGCTGGATTATCGCCATGTCAGCATCTAAATCAAACATACGCCGTAATTGCAGAGTAATATAATGCAAGGATTTAATATCATTGGCATCGGCTAAGTAAATACTCACATCAAGTTGAGGTTTATCGGCATTCAGTGAAATGTAAAAAAAGCCTTCTACACCATTAAATGAGAAGGTTCGGCCATAACGTCCCGAAATATCATCAATGACCTCCATATTATCAACTTGACGAAAGGCATAAAAAGCCAACATCTTCGCCCAATTTAGGGGTGGCCGATAAGATAGTGCTAATGTTATTGGTTTAATGTTAATACTCACTTGGTTTCTTTTATAAGGATGAGTTTCATCAGTTGAACGTCGGCTCTTTCGGCGTAAATCACTCGGTGTTAATAGTAGTTCTTGTTTAAAAATTTCATTAAAGCGCCTGATGCTATTAAAACCAGCGGCCATGGCGATGTCTGTCATTGATAATTGAGTTTGGTGTAATAGCTGCTTAGCAAACATCAACTGCTGATACAACGCAAAACGTTTAGGTGAAGTCCCCAAACCTTGGTTAAAGAGTTTATTTAAATACCGACTGGTAATACCTAATTTATCAGCCAACTTGACGATCGTTCCTGCATCTTCACCATTTAAAAAGCCTTGTTCGATTAACGTGATAGCACGCATTAACGTTGTTTGAGTACCTAACCACGCAAATGAACTTGGCGCACTATCGGGCCGGCATCGCAGACAAGGCCTAAGTCCAGCATTAGCCGCTTTTATAGCAGAATCAAAGTAACGGACATTTTTTTCATAGGGTGCAGGAGCGGGACAAATTGATCGGCAATAAATGCCAGTAGTGATAACTCCGGTAAAAAATTGACCATCAAAGCGAGCGTCACGACTAAGCCTTGCTTGCTGGCAGATCTGTGCTGCAATATAACAATCACTGTTAATCTGGACCATTCGTCTATTTAGCCTTATATCACTCAATGGAAAACTGAACTATTTTCTGCTTATACCGTATTTAAGAGGTTACTTTACCGAAATACAACAACCACGACTAGCGGAAAACGGAACCCAATCGTTTCGTATATGGTAACAATTTAACCCATTACATTTGGCCTTTTTGCGTTATCCTAGTCAGCAGAATTTTCACCATTAAGTTAGAGCATTAGATGTTTAAATTTTTTGAATCATTGACCCAAGCTTTACCACAAGAAGAACCGACTCAGCCACCCAATACTTTGTACGCATTTTGTCGTCATTATACTCGCGGGTTTGGTTTGCCTTTAATTATCATGTCAGTACTGACAGCCATAATGGCAATGTTGGAAGTGTCATTGTTTGGTTTTATGGGGCAACTGGTAGATTGGTTAGTCACCAAAAACCCACAAACATTGTGGCAAGATGAAAGCACAACGTTAATTACCATGTCAGTAATTGTCTTAGTCGTCATACCGCTGGTTGTCTGGTTACATGCTTCTATCGTGCACCAAACGCTTTTGGGTAACTACCCCATGGCTATTCGTTGGCAAGCACATCGCTATTTACTCAAGCAGAGTATTTCATTTTATCAAGATGATTTTGCAGGACGAATCGCCACAAAGGTAATGCAAACTTCGCTTGCTGTACGTGAAACGGTCATGAAACTACTGGATGTACTGATGTACATTTTGGTGTATTTCACCTCGATGTTGGTCATGATTGCCACTGCTGACGTACGTTTAATGTTACCCATGCTCGTTTGGTTAGCGGCTTACGTGTTGATTCAATGGAAACTCGTTCCAAAGCTGAAAGCAATATCGACAGAACAAGCTGATGCTCGTTCAACAATGACCGGCCGTATTGTCGACAGTTACACCAACATATCAACCGTAAAGCTGTTCTCGCATACGACTCAAGAAGCTGACTACGCCCAAGATAGTATGACGCGTTTCTTAAAAACCGTTTATGGCCAAATGCGTCTCGTAACGATCATTAATGTTTTAGTACAAATCATTAATTACATATTAGCGTTCACCATTGCGGCTGTGTCTATTTGGTTATGGGCAGACAATGCGATTACGGTTGGTGCCATTGCGATTGCGGTGAGTTTAGCGTTACGCTTGAATGGCATGTCACAATGGATTATGTGGGAAATCAGTTCGCTATTTGAAAATATTGGTACCGTTACCGATGGTATGAATACCTTATCAAAACCCATTGCTATCCAAGATAAAATCGATGCAAAAGACATTGTTGTTGACCACGGTAAAATCGATTTCAATCAGGTTTGCTTTCATTATGGTGAAAAAGCCGGCGTCATTGAGCAACTAAATCTGAATATTAAAGCGGGCGAGAAAGTCGGTCTTGTAGGACGTTCTGGTGCAGGGAAATCGACCTTAGTCAACTTATTGATGCGTTTTCATGATGTTGAAAAAGGCCAAATATTGATTGATGATCAACCTATAACGGATATAACCCAAGACTCATTACGGGCAAATATTGGTATGGTGACTCAGGATACGTCGTTATTACATCGTTCGATCCGTGAAAACATTCTGTACGGTGATCCACATGCCAGTGATGAAAAATTAATAGCGGCGATAACTCAAGCACAAGCTGCAGAGTTTATTGACAATTTAACGGATCCCTTTGGTAACAAAGGGCTTGATGCCCAAGTGGGTGAGCGCGGCGTTAAGCTGTCTGGTGGACAACGTCAGCGAATTGCTATTGCAAGAGTATTACTTAAGAATGCGCCAATTCTATTGCTTGATGAAGCCACTTCAGCATTAGATTCTGAAGTCGAAGCAGCGATTCAAGAGTCGTTGTATGAATTGATGGAAGGTAAAACAGTGATTGCGATAGCGCATCGACTTTCAACGATTGCAGCTATGGATAGACTCATTGTATTAGATAAAGGCTGTGTTGTTGAACAAGGTACTCATCAAGAACTGATTAATGCCAAAGGGATATACGCACAACTGTGGGCCCATCAAACTGGCGGTTTTTTAGGATTAGATTAATCGAAAGTTGAACAATTAGCATTAGCCACTCAAATTTGAGTGGCTTTTTTATGCATAGCTATAAAAAATAAGCACAAAAAAATTGAGAGCATCACATTGGATTGCTTGGATTGCTTGGATTGCTTGGATTGCTTGGATTGCTTGGATTGCTTGGATTGCTTGGATTGCTTGGATTGCTTGGTAAAGCTTTGAGGCATATCAAGGGATAATACAGAAATAAAATATGGTGGTCGCTACTGGGCTCGAACCAGTGACCCCCTCCTTGTAAGGGAGGTGCTCTCCCAGCTGAGCTAAGCGACCTGGGATAAAACGTAAATGTAAGCTTAAATTGATATGGTGGTCGCTACTGGGCTCGAACCAGTGACCCCCTCCTTGTAAGGGAGGTGCTCTCCCAGCTGAGCTAAGCGA
>NZ_JBEOPJ010000025.1:0-53423 GCF_040309945.1 Shewanella sp. AC34-MNA-CIBAN-0136
GGTACAGGAACATGCGACACAATGGCTATGGTTTTATAACAATGAAAGACCCAATACAGCAATTGGTGGTGTCCCACCAAAGCAAAAACTGGCACTAGTGGCCTAAGTCTCTACTTTTGATTTCAGCTAAAAATGGGGAGATTACCCTGACATTATCAACCACCAAAGCCAATCTTACTTTCCTTCACCCATAATAAGCATTCATACATTAACGACTGCCATAATGACTAAAACTTCAGCCAGCACTCGACCAATTTATTTTGTAACCACCATGGTAGCTACTGCAGAGGTCATTTCTCTATAATTCTTAATAATCCCGTCGACAAGTCTTAAATATAATTGAATAATAATTATACCCAGTATCAATTATATTGATGTGACACGATATTCTGAAATGAGTATTGCTTACGAGGTGAGTTATTAGGCAAATTTACTGATCTAATTTTGCTGTTAACTTGTTATCCAGCTCTCACTTCTAGTAAACAAAACATCAACTTTCTTGATACCAAGTGATGCAATCTCAACGCTATGCTAAAATCCACAAGGTAAATTGGTCTTACCAAAAAAGATCGTAATAAGGACATCACTGTAATGCTTCCCTAATAAAGGCATCGCAGCTGAGCAAAGTGATAAGAGCCATTGCGGCTCACCGGCAAGCTGCTCTTACGGACATAGCCATCACTTCAACGGAACACACTCAAACTTCATCATTTGATGGATTAACCTGTTCTTTTCGGAGAATGAGAAATTATGTCAGACACAGTCAGCAATTCAGATACACACGCTCAAGAAGCAAGCTACAGCGAGCTTCACCGTCCTGCTAGCGAGTTTGACACTCGCGATGCCTATCTAGAAAATGAACTCAAGATAATGAAGCCCAAACGTTGGGGACTCAACCTTCCTGGACGTGATTTTCGTTTTGAATGGGAAGACTTAGTCCCAGCCATCGCAGGAACTATTGGTATTACTGTGATGTATTCTGCAGTAATGGCAGCTTGGGCTGCAGGTTTAAGTGAAAATGGGATCACGTCAATCTTGGGGCAGAATTTGCTATCCAGATTGTCCGTGTAGAAATGCTCATCCCAGCTTTACTCTTCTGTATTATTAGCTCTGGTTTTATTAATCCAAGAGCAAACCTTGGCGGCAACCATGGACCAATGATCCCGTTAATTGGTACCATCGCGCTCGCTGGTGCTCATCCATTAGCGTTAGCAATCCTCATTGGTATATTTGGCTTGATTTTAAGTTATTTCAAAGGGGGATCGAAACTGGTTAACCTCACCAGTAGCGGTGTGGCCGGCGGTTTATTGGTGTTCTTAGGATTTATGGGAGCTAAAAGTCAGATAGGTTCGTTATTTGACTGGGCAGGAGGACTGCAAGCCAAGCACAGTCTTGACTATTCACTCGGTTATGTTGCATTTACCATCTTGTTAATCAATGTCATTATTTATGCAGCATTAGCCAAATACGGTAAACGCTGGTTAGCGATTCCATTGTGTTCTATTGCAGCAGTTGCTCTGGCATTTGGCCTAGGCGCAGGCTTAGATTTACAATTTACTACCGCTCCAGGCATCCCAAATCTCAATCCGGTTTTTTGGTGGGGTTCAACTGAACATGGTTGGCAGTTAGGCTTACCAAATGCAGCTCATTTTATTGCATCATTACCATTCGCAATTCTGGCTGTTGCCATGTGGTCACCAGACTTTCTTGGTCATCGTATTTTCCAAGAATTAAATTATCCAAAAGGCGCTGAAAAAGTACTGATGGATGTTGATGACACGATGACAACTTGCTCAGTAAGACAGATCGTTGGTACTGCAGTCGGTGGCGGTAATATTACCTCATCGTGGGGAACTTACATGATCCCAGCGGCTATTGCCAAACGCCCTATTCCAGCTGGCGCTATCCTACTCGGTAGCTTGTGTATTATTGTGGCTATCATTGGTTATCCTATGGATATCACGGTGTGGCGCCCTGTTATGTCGATTGCGCTTTTAGTTGGCGTATTCCTACCGTTATTAGAGGCAGGTTTACAGATGGTTAAAGACACGACGAGTAGCCAAGCCGCAGGTATCTGTATTTTCGCTGCATTTGTTGCCAACCCAGTATTAGCTTGGGCGTTAACCATGTTACTTGATAATAATGGCTTAATTGGTGATAAAGAGCGTCCTAAAACCTTGTCATTTGCAGACCGTATCGTTATCCCAAGCCTAGCCTTTGTGATTTGTTTGGCGGCGATGTTAGCAGTAGGCATGATCGAAGGGATTCCAGCGTTGCTATAATCTAGTCATGTTCGGTAATACCATCAATATAAAAGCGAGATCGGCAATGGTTTCGCTTTTTATTTGCCAAAAATTGCCGCGGGCTACTCCAAGTTATAAACAGATATGTTAGCCAGTTAACACTTTTGATAATCCGTTAGCGAAAGCTGCCGATATCGTCAATATGCTGTGCTATTATTAACCCATGGATAATTGGTCTTACCAATTGGTTTATTAGCAGAAACAATATCGATTAGCGTCATTACACAAGCCAGGCGGAACATTTCTGCCATCAATGTCGCAGAAGATGTAAACGGCTCAGTCTAGCGAATCTACCTAGACGACAGAATGTAAACACTCAACGGATACCAACACTTTGTGTTAATTGTGATGACATCCGTAGAAAATCAACCAGAGGGTTAAGTAAATGACAGATAAAACCGAACTATTTGCCAACGCGTGGGAAGGTTTCGTAGCTGGCGATTGGAAAACTGAAGTTAACGTACGTGACTTTATCCAACAAAATTACACACCATATGAGGGTGATGAATCATTCTTAGCAGGTGCAACAGATGCAACATTAACTTTGTGGGACAAAGTAATGGAAGGCATCAAGCAAGAGAACCAAACTCATGCTCCAGTCGATTTCGACACTGAAATGGTTTCAACCATTACCTCTCATGATGCTGGCTATATCAATAAAGACCTTGAAACTATCGTTGGTTTACAAACTGAAGCGCCATTAAAGCGTGCCATGCTGCCCAACGGTGGTATTCGTATGGTTGAAGGTTCATGTAAAGCTTATGGCCGTGAACTTAACAGCGATGTGAATTACGTTTACTCTGAGTTACGCAAAACCCATAACCAAGGCGTGTTTGATGTTTATACCCCAGAAATTATGGCTTGCCGTAAATCAGGTATATTAACAGGTTTACCTGATGCCTATGGTCGTGGTCGTATTATTGGTGACTACCGCCGTATTGCTTTGTACGGTATCGATTACCTAATGAAAGATAAGTTTGCCCAATTCAGCTCACTGCAAGCGCAATTTGAAGCTGGTGATGACTTATCAAGTGTGATCCAATTACGTGAAGAGATTTCTGAGCAACATCGTGCTTTAGGCCAAATGAAAGTGATGGCAGCTAAATACGGTTGTGATATTTCTGTACCCGCCAAAAATGCTAAAGAAGCCATTCAATGGACTTATTTTGGTTACCTTGCTGCAGTAAAAAGCCAAAATGGCGCGGCAATGTCACTGGGTCGTACCTCAACGTTCATTGATGCTTATATTGAACGTGACATTAAAAATGGTGTTCTTACTGAGCAGCAAGCACAAGAAATGGTTGACCATTTCGTGATGAAACTACGTATGGTCCGTTTCCTGCGTACACCTGAATACGATGAACTATTCTCAGGAGATCCAATCTGGGCAACTGAATCTATCGCTGGTATGGGTCTTGATGGTCGCACATTGGTGACTAAATCAAGCTTCCGTTTCTTGCATACCTTGTACAACATGGGCCCAAGCCCAGAGCCAAACATTACCGTGTTATGGTCTACAAGATTGCCACAAGGTTTTAAAAGTTACTGTGCCAAAGTATCAATTGACACTAGCTCAATTCAATACGAAAACGATGACTTAATGCGCCCAGACTTTGAGTCAGACGATTACGCCATTGCTTGTTGTGTTAGCCCAATGATTTTGGGTAAGCATATGCAGTTCTTCGGTGCTCGCGCTAACTTAGCCAAAACCATGTTATACGCCATTAACGGTGGTGTTGACGAAAAGCTTAAAACCCAAATTGCACCAAAAGCGGACCCAATCACTGCTGATGTACTTGAGTTTGATGATGTTATGTCACGTCTTGATGGCTTAATGGACTGGCTTGCAACGCAGTATGTGTCTGCGCTTAACGCGATTCACTTTATGCATGACAAATACTCTTACGAGTCTGCGTTAATGGCATTACATGACCGCGATGTGCGCCGTACAATGGCGTGTGGTATTGCAGGTTTGTCAATTGCTGCCGATTCATTGTCAGCGATTAAGTTTGCTCAAGTTAAGCCTATTCGCGATGAAAATGGTATTGCGGTTGATTTTGACATTCAAGGTGACTATCCAAAATTTGGTAACAATGATGCTCGTGTCGATGACATTGCTTGCGATTTAGTTGAACGTTTTATGGCGAAAATTCGCACTAAAAAAATGTATCGTAATGCCATTCCAACACAATCAATCTTAACCATCACTTCAAACGTGGTTTATGGTAAGAAAACCGGTAACACTCCTGACGGTCGTCGTTCAGGCGCTCCGTTTGCGCCTGGTGCCAACCCGATGCATGGTCGTGATGAAAATGGTGCAATTGCTTCATTAACATCAGTGGCTAAACTGCCTTTTGCCCACGCACAAGATGGTGTTTCTTATACTTTCTCTATCGTGCCAAATGCATTAGGTAAAGATGATACGGGTCGTCGTACTAACTTAGCGTCATTGATGGATGGCTACTTCCTAAGCAAGCCTAACCGTGAAGGTGGTCAACACTTAAACGTTAACGTGATGAACCGTGAAATGTTAGAAGATGCGATTGTTAATCCGGATAAATATCCACAATTAACTATTCGTGTATCGGGTTATGCCGTTCGCTTTAATGCGCTCACCCCTGAGCAGCAGCAAGACGTGATTACTCGTACATTTACTAAAAGTATGTAGTCTCTGCTAAAATTGGCTGTATCGATGTGTAACATCTTATCGATACAGCCTTTTTTATACCCATTTTAAGGAACAACAATGACGTTAGGTCGCATACATTCAGTGGAATCATTCGGAACCGTTGACGGTCCAGGAATTCGCTACATCGCTTTTATGCAAGGTTGCCTTATGCGCTGCCAATATTGTCATAATCGTGATACATGGGATCTAGATGGCGGTAAGGAAGTTTCTGTTGATGAAATAATGAGCCAAGTCATTTCATATCAACCCTTTTTAGACGCCAGCGGTGGTGGCATTACAGCCAGTGGTGGTGAAGCAATTTTACAAGCTCAATTTGTCAGCGAACTGTTTAAAGCCTGCAAAAGTCAGGGTATACACACTTGCTTAGACACCAACGGCTTTGTGCGTAAATACGAACCCGTAATAGATGAGTTGCTCGACAATACCGACTTAGTGTTACTTGATATCAAACAAATGGACGATGCCAAACACATCGAACTGACTAAAGTCAGTAACCATCGAACACTACAGTTTGCGCAATATCTTACCAAACGAAATATTAAAACCTGGATCCGTTATGTGGTTGTCGCTGGATTTACTGAAGATGTCGAATCAGCCATCGCATTAGCTGAGTTCATTAAACCGATGAGCAATGTTGAAAAAGTTGAATTATTGCCTTATCACCCGTTAGGGGAACATAAATGGCAAGCTTTTGGCGAAACGTATACTTTGGCGCATATTTCACCGCCAAGTACAGAAATCATGCAGAGAATTCAGCAGGTGTTTGTTGACCGAGGTATTAACGCTACATTTTAGTCACAATAACAATAAACAGATGTAAATTAGCATCGGCTTATGCATAAGATGAATTATAATTCGTCCCAGTAACTTTGATCTAAACGTTCAAAAGCCAGTTTCAAAATGGTGGCCATATCAGAATAGCAGGCTTTTGCGCCTAAAGGTTGGCAATAAATACCCATCTCAGTCAATGCTGAGCTGAGTTGGTTGCCCCAATCAAATAATGATAACGGTAACGGATGGCTCGCTCGCCAACCTAACCATAATAAGCCTTGTAGTGGCAAGCTGATAAAAAAGAGCAACATCGTTAATGCTTGCGGTAAATAATCCCAGCCAAATATATACAGCTGGCTAGCCGCAACGACTAATGCCAACACAGGCATTGCAATAATCGCTAATTGAGTCGCTTTGACGACACGGTACTCAGGGAAATAAAACCCAAGTTGCCTAACCATTGGCCAGGTCTTCATATAACGTTGACCATCGCCAAGTAATTTAACCAAATTCATGTTCAATATACGGCTACCTTTACAGCTTGGGACATGAGTATAACGATAACATAATACAGTGTCATGCCCAAAATGCACTGGAGAATTTACGCCTATACTGATTTAAATTTCAGTCGTAAATCACGGTAAGAACACCGAAGTGTGGCGTTTATGAATGAATAATCATAAACCTTAATCAAAATGGAATTTTACTATTTTATTTAGTTTCATTGACTTAAAAGGCGTTAACATGTCAGACAAATTAGTACTCGTGCTCAACTGCGGTAGCTCATCATTAAAATTTGCCATCATTGATGCTCAATCAGGCGATGATAAAGTTTCTGGATTAGCTGAATGTTTTGGTTTAGAAGATTCACGCATTAAGTGGAAATCTGATGGCAGCAAGAATGAAGCCAAATTAGGTGCCTTTACTGCGCATCGCGAAGCGGTAGAATTCATCGTTAATAACATTTTGGCAGACCATCCAGAACTTGCGGCACAAATTAAAGCCGTTGGTCATCGTATCGTCCATGGTGGTGAAAAGTTTACTCGCTCGGTTATTGTTACACCGGATGTCATTCAGGGTATTGAAGATTGTGCGTCATTAGCGCCTCTACATAATCCTGCGCATTTAATTGGTATTCGTGCCGCGCTCGCTTCATTCCCAGATTTGCCACAAGTTGCAGTATTTGACACCGCATTTCATCAAACCATGCCCGAAAAGGCATATATTTATGCCCTACCCTACAAATTGTATCGTGAACATAGTATTCGCCGTTATGGCATGCATGGTACTAGCAACATCTATATTTGTCGTGAAGCAGCCAAAGTATTAGGCAAAGAGACTAAAGACACCAATATTATTTGTGCACATTTAGGTAATGGTGCATCGGTAACGGCCATTAAAGGTGGCAAAAGTGTCGACACGTCAATGGGCTTAACTCCGCTTGAAGGTTTAGTTATGGGTACACGTTGCGGCGATTTAGACCCATCAATTATTTTCCATTTAGTTAAACAACTTGGCTATACCCTTGATGAAGTCAATAACCTACTGAATAAGCAAAGTGGTTTATTGGGTATTTCAGAACTCACCAACGATTGTCGTGGGATTGAAGAAGGTTATCAAGACGGTCACAAAGGTGCCACACTAGCCTTAGATATCTTCTGCTATCGTTTAGCCAAATATATCGCCTCTTACACTGTGCCATTAGGGCGTTTAGACGCCATTATATTTACTGGCGGTATTGGCGAAAACTCAGACCTTATTCGCGAGAAAGTCCTTAATTTATTGGCAATATTTAACTTCAAAGTCGATGATAATTTGAATAAAGCGGCTCGTTTTGGCCAGCAAGGCATCATTACTCAAGTAGGTAGCCCTATTGCTATGGTCATACCAACAAATGAAGAGTGGGTTATTGCCGAAGATGCTATTAAGCTGATCACAGCTAAATAAGCAGCTTATTCGGTCTTATATTCGGTTAATTAACATGAACAATACGCACACAAGAGGTCGTCATGTCTCGTAATATTATGCTTATTCCAATCGGTATTGGAGTGGGATTAACATCACTAAGCTTAGGTATGGTTCGTGCACTTGAACGCAAAGGCGTTAAAGTGCAATTTTTTAAACCTATTGCGCAAATTCGATCAGGTGATACTGGTCCAGAACGTTCAACCACTATTTTAAGCACGTCTCCAACTGTTAATCCGTTGGAACCTTATTCAATGGTCCATGCTGAAGCGTTAATCCGTTCAGAGCAAACTGATGTCCTACTAGAACAGATTATTGCCCGCGCAGCAGAATGCGCCAGTAATACTGAAATCCTAGTGGTTGAAGGCTTAGTACCAACACGTAGCCATCCATTTGCTGATGACATTAACTATGAAATTGCCAAAGCATTAGACGCCGATGTTATTTTCATCGCAACCCCTGGAAACGATACGCCTAATGGATTAATGAATCGATTAGAAATCGCCTTTAACTCTTGGGGTGGACAGAAAAACAAACGTTTAATTGGCGCTATCATCAATAAAATTGGTGCTCCCGTTGACAACGAAGGTCGCACTCGTCCTGATTTATCTGAAGTATTTGATGATAAAAATATGAACGCGGTTGATAGCTCGGGAATGTTCCAACTTCCGGGTAAAAGTCCGCTGCGTATATTAGGCAGTGTGCCATACAATTTAGAGCTAATTGCCCCGCGCGCATCTGATTTAGCTAAGCACTTAAATGCCAAAATCATTAATGCCGGTGAAATGCATACTCGTCGTATGCGCCGTGTAACATTTTGTGCCCGTAGCCTGCCTAACATGGTTACTCACATCAAAACAAATTCATTGTTAGTGACTTCTGGCGATCGCTCCGACGTGATCGTGTCTGCATGTTTAGCAGCCATGAACGGCGTTAAAATTGGCGCGTTGTTGCTTACTGGGGGCTACCCGCCAGAACCAGAAATCATGAAGTTATGTGAACAAGCTTTTGAAACAGGCTTGCCAGTATTTTTAATTGATTCCAATACATGGCAGACCTCACTCAATATTCAACGTTTTGATCATGAAGTGCCTGTGGATGATGCGGTGCGCGTTGAAAAAGTGCAAGAATACGTGGCCAGCCATATCGACCAAACCTGGATTGAAAGTGTTACCCAGGATTCTCCACGTGAACACCGTCTATCTCCTCCGGCATTCCGTTACAAGTTAACTGAACTAGCCCGTGCAGCCCGTAAAACTATCGTGCTTCCTGAAGGTGAAGAGCCTAGAACCGTTAAGGCTGCATCAATCTGTGCAGAACGGGGTATTGCTCGTTGCGTGTTAATCGGTAACCGCGAAGAGATCTTACGCGTTGCATCGCAACAAGATGTTATTTTAGGTGAAGGCATCGAAATCATTGAGCCAGAAACTGTGCGTGAAAAATACGTTGAGCCTATGCTCGAATTACGTCGCAGCAAAGGATTAACAGAAGTTGTTGCCCGTGAACAACTGGAAGATAACATGGTGCTTGGTACCATGATGCTGGCACAAGATGAAGTTGATGGAATTGTGTCTGGTGCTATTCATACTACGGCACACACTATTCGCCCACCATTGCAGTTGATCAAAACGGCACCGGGTTCTAGCTTAGTGTCATCGATTTTCTTCATGCTGATGCCAGATCAAGTATTAGTGTATGGTGATTGCGCGATTAACCCAGATCCAAGTCCTGAACAGCTAGCCGATATTGCGATTCAGTCAGCTGAATCAGCTAAAGCCTTTGGTATTGAGCCTCGCGTTGCGATGATCAGTTACTCAACTGGGACTTCTGGCACCGGTTCAGATGTGGATAAAGTACGCGAAGCCACACGAATCGCTAAAGAAAAACGTCCGGACTTGATTATCGATGGTCCATTGCAATACGATGCAGCAGTCATGCCTAACGTAGCGCTCTCTAAAGCACCTGACAGCCCTGTCGCAGGTAAAGCAACCGTATTTGTGTTCCCAGATTTAAACACGGGTAACACCACATACAAGGCGGTACAGCGTAGTGCTGATTTAATCAGCATCGGGCCAATGCTTCAAGGTATGCGTAAACCGGTTAACGATTTATCACGCGGCGCATTAGTCGATGATATTGTCTACACCATTGCGTTAACGGCGATTCAAGCTGCACAGAATAGTGAGAAAAAATAACGTCAGGCACTTCAGTGTAATATCGTTGTGAATTTACAATAAATGACCACTAAAAAAGCACTGATATTTATCGGTGCTTTTTTAGTGTCTGATGTCTTAGATTTTTTGTTTTTTTGCCTGTTTGCCTGTTTGCCTGTTTGCAAAAGCATGTCCCTATGCGGTTCATGATACAAAAAATAATTAAGTCATTTATGGCACAAACAAAAACGCTACCCAATTGGGTAGCGTTTATAAAGAGCGTTATGTATCAATCAATACTAAAAATTATTTCTTAGCTTTTTTCTTAGTTGATTCACTAACCCATTTACCGCCGATAAACTTAGAAGACCAACCGGTAGCTTTGCCGTCAACTTCAGTAGCAACATACTGCTCTTTGGTTTTACGACTAAATTTAACCGAGGCTTTATTGCCTTCATCATCTTCGACTGGCGCATCGGCAAGATACGCATATTTAGGCCATAACAAATCACGATACTGCACTAACTCTTCCACTAACGGCGCACGTGTTTCACGCGATTTAGGGAAAGTACTGGCGGCTAAAAATATGCCAGCAGCACCATCACGAAGCACAAAGTGAGCATCCGATTTAGTACATTTTAATTCAGGTAGAAAGATAGGATCTTCTTTTGGTGGCGCCGCTTCACCGCTTCTCAGCAACTTACGGGTGTTTTTACACTCGCTATTGGTGCAACCAAAATACTTACCAAATCGACCGTTTTTAAGTTCCATATTATTGCCGCAACGATCGCACTCAATAATTGGACCTTCATAGCCTTTAATCTTAAATTGTCCGGCTTCAACTTCGTAACCATCACATGACGGGTTATTACCACAAACATGTAATTTACGTGTTTCGTCAATGAGATAACTGTCCATCGCGGTACCACACTTACCACAACGATGTTTAGCACGTAACGCTTCCGTTTCGCCATCTTCATTGTCGCTAACCGCTTCTTCACCTGGGGTTAAGTTAAGCGTCGTTTTACAACGCTCTTTTGGTGGCAACGCGTACCCAGAACAGCCTAAGAACACCCCTGTTGAACCAGTACGAATACCCATTGGACGGCCACAGGTTGGACACTTAATGTCGTCTGTTAATACCATCTCGTTAGGGCGCATACCACCTTCATCAGGATCTAACTCGGCCAACAATAACTGCTTGGTAAAGTCGCCATAAAAACCGTCTAATACTTTTTTCCAGTCCAGCTTACCTTGAGCAACATCATCTAATGTTTGCTCCATGCTGGCGGTAAAGTCGTAGCTCATTAATTCTTTAAAACTGCCGACTAAGCGTTCGCTGACAATCTCACCCATTTTTTCAGCAAAGAAACGGCGGTTATCAACTTTAACGTAACCACGATCCTGAATGGTTGAAATAATCGTCGCATACGTTGAAGGACGACCAATACCACGCTTCTCAAGCTCTTTAACCAAAGACGCTTCACTGTAACGCGGCGCAGGCTTGGTAAAGTGTTGCTTAGGAGATAAGGTTTCAAGCACTAACTTGTCACCTTTTGCAACGACTGGTAGCGTCTTATCTTCTTCGTTTTTCTTACTCACTTGTGGCTGAACACGAGTCCAACCATCAAAACGTAAGGTACGGCCACTGGCTTTTAATTCGTAATCACCCGCGGTTACCGTTAAACGTGTTGCATCATATTGAGCAGGTGTCATTTGACATGACACAAATTGACGCCAGATAAGCTCATACAAGCGCTGAGCGTCTCTTTCCATATCGGTTAACGAAGCGGACTGCACAGCCACGTTCGACGGTCTAATAGCTTCATGCGCCTCTTGAGCGCCCTCTTTGCTACCATAACGAATAGGTTCTGCCGGTAAATACTTGTCACCGAACTCGGCACCAATCATTTCACGTAAGTTTTCAACCGCTTCTTTACTCAAATTGGTTGAATCGGTACGCATATACGTAATGTGGCCAGCTTCGTACAAACGCTGCGCCATCATCATGGTTTTCTTAACACCAAAACTAAGACGAGTACTGGCAGCTTGCTGCAATGTCGACGTAATATAAGGTGCCGAAGGTTTGCTTGAGGTTGCTTTATCTTCACGTGCAGTAACAACATATGCTGCATCACGTAATGCATCGACAGCAACTTTAGCTTGCGCTTCATTAATCGGTTCAAATGCAGCAGATTGATACTTCATCACCTGCATTTTCAAGCTAGCGGCGGTAGGTGTATTTAACTCAGCATGGATATCCCAAAACTCTTCTGGAACAAACGCTTTAATTTCACTTTCACGCTCTACAACTAAGCGCACTGCTACCGACTGAACACGCCCAGCAGATAAACCACGAGCGACTTTTTTCCATAATAATGGTGATACCATAAAGCCAACAACACGGTCTAAAAAGCGACGAGCTTGCTGGGCATTAACCATATTGGTATCAAGTACCGACGGTTTACTAAACGCATCTTGAATCGCTGTTTTAGTAATTTCGTTGAACACAACTCGCTGATACCGTGAAGGATCACCACCAATAATTTCCTGTAAATGCCAGGCAATGGCTTCCCCTTCACGGTCCAAATCCGTTGCGAGATATATTTGGTCAGCAGTTTCTGCTAACGCTTTTAATTCTTTAACAACTTTTTCTTTACCAGGCAGAATTTGATACTTAGCCGCCCAGTCTTTATCTGGGTTAACACCCATTCGCGCCACAAGCGCTTGTTTGTCTCTGATCAGCTTGTATTTAGCTTTTTCTTCAGGAGATAATTTCTTAACTTCTGCTGCGGTTTTAGTCACAGTTGTACCGTCAGAAGTAGACGAAGTTGGTAAGTCACGAATATGACCTACACTCGACTTCACAATGAAGTCTTTACCAAGATATTTATTAATTGTCTTGGCTTTGGCCGGCGATTCGACAATAACTAGCGATTTACCCATAGTTTTATTTGCGCCAAAAAGTCTCGAAAAAAAGAAAATTGATTCCATATATAGAGGGTTGAGACAATAGTTTCAAGTTAAACCCTCTTTTACATGGCTAGTAAGTCATTTTTTAATCAGAATTGAATCAAAAATAAAAAATGTAAAAAATAATATGCGTTTTTTAAACGTAATTTTTCACTTAATGATACTTGCGAGCACCTTCAGTGCATTTTTAGTCATTTATACACATTTGTACAAATTAACCACACCTTGTTAACCCTTATAGCTTCAGTATACTGGGGTTAAATTAGCGTTAACTGACATGAACAATCACGTTCCTTTTTTATAAGTAACACAAATGAGTGTAACTACAATAATAATTATTCACTAAAATTCTCAAGGATCACGAATGAAGCATTTTGAAGCGAACTTTGATGGCTTGGTTGGACCAACCCATAACTATGCCGGATTATCATTTGGTAATGTGGCCTCATTTAGTAATGCGGCCCAGACATCAAATCCTAAAGCGGCAGCGAAACAAGGTTTGCAAAAAGCCAAGTCATTAGCAGATTTGGGGATGGTGCAAGGGGTATTAGCCCCACAGGAGCGCCCAGACCTATACACATTGCGTCGAATTGGTTTTTCTGGGTCTGACGCTGAAGTTTTACAAAAAGCTGCTCAGCAGGCTCCTGCGCTACTTAATGCTTGTTGCAGTGCATCAAGTATGTGGACAGCTAACGCGGCTACAGTGTCACCCAGTGCAGACACCTGTGACGGTAAAGTTCACTTCACCCCAGCTAATTTAGTTGATAAATTACACCGCAGTATTGAACCTGTCACTACCGGCAATATTTTGCAGGCGACATTTAATAACGACCGCTATTTTAAGCATCATCAACATTTGCCAGAACACGCAAGCTTTGGTGATGAAGGAGCAGCTAATCATACTCGACTATGTTCTGAATATGGTCATGCTGGCGTTGAATTATTTGTCTATGGTCAAACAGCAACTAACCCTAACGCCCCTAAACCAACAAAATATCCAGCTCGCCAAACTTTGGAAGCATCTCAAGCAGTAGCGCGGTTGCACCAACTTGAAGATGAAAGCTGCGTGTTTATGCAGCAAAATCCAGATGTGATTGATCAAGGTGTATTCCACAATGACGTTATTTCAGTGGGTAACAAAAATGTGTTGTTCTACCACGAACAAGCGTTTTTAAATACCGAAGCAAAGTTCGATGAAATTCGCCGTAAAATGAACTCTGATATGCATTTTGTCAAAGTCACCACAGAGCAAGTATCCATTGATAATGCCGTTCGTAGTTACTTATTTAATACCCAAATCATCACCCTACCTTCAGGTGAAATGGCCATTATTGCGCCAACAAATTGTCAGGAAAACCCTGCGGTATTTGCTTACTTAAATGAACTTGTTACCTTAGGCACGCCGATCAAACAAGTGCGCTATTATGATGTTAAGCAAAGTATGCAAAACGGTGGTGGTCCAGCCTGTTTACGTTTACGAGTCGCGATGAACGAACAAGAAGTCGCTGCAGTTAATCAAAACACATTAATGAATGACGGTTTATTTACGCGCTTAAATACCTGGGTAGATAGACATTATCGTGACCAACTCACTGTAAGCGATCTAGCAGATCCACAATTAATTATTGAATCACGCACCGCGTTAGATGAACTCACACAAATATTAAAGTTAGGCAGCGTGTATCAGTTCCAAAGATAACGTTAACCAATAGGCTATTAATTAAGCTTTTGGTAAATTATAAATTTATTATGTTTGTAAATGTCACTAATTTTATGATTAGTGACATTTTTACACTATTGCTAGCACCAGTAAGTTAAATGGTAGCAACAACTCAACCTATCAGATGTAACTCACCTTTGACATAAATCCCATCATCTTTAGTTATTAACAAATTGATAAATAGCTATTATCTAATTTGTTAATCCACCAAACACAACCTATATAGGTAAATTATTAGCGTCTTAACAATCCGTTCTTTAGTTTCCTTCATTAAGATAAATCAGCCTAACCAGCATTTTTTATTTCGATAAAGAACAATATATTACACCATAAAAAAGGCCACAATTAATTTTGTGGCCGATTAAATTACTACTTATGAAGCATTCGTAAAATCAAAGTATCTCAAAATAATAAGCCTACTTATTATCAACCATCATCTCGAACATTAACACTGTATGAAATCGGATCGCCGTAAATAGTTTTAACTGTAATAGATAATAATCCAACTGATTTTTGATTTGGGCTAGCCTCTCGAGTTACAGTAAATGGATACAATAATGGTTTATTGGAGGTATTGTTGCCGATAATATAAGACGATGTAGATGTGGATAACGCTCCATTATCAGTGGCTGCAGAAATATCAGTACCATTGGCAAGGGTATTATTATTAAGATCCGAGACAAATAAATAAACAGTTTTTGAGGATACACCTGTTGCCGCAGTTAAATCTATATCGACTACAGGGGTAATGTTCCCCAAGCTGTCAATATCAACTAAACGACCGTATGGCACAGAGCCCGACATAACAATCGGCATATTCCTGAATACATTTAGCTGTGCTTGAGTGTTATTGACTCCGGTTTGAGTACAATTAGCTGCTGAAGATGCTGCGCACAAAAGGCCAGTATACAAACCATCTTTACCATCAAAGCTACCATTGGCATTAAAGTCAATAAACTCTTCATTCACAGCGCCTAAAGGCACTGATGAACCACGATAAACCCCATCTTCGTTATCATCGGTAAACGCTTCAGATAAATCAATGAAATCCTCATCTGTATCAAAAAGTCCATTACCGTTTAAATCAACAAAACTTTCCTCACCTATCGCATAAGCTGTAATAGTTGAACGACCAGGACGAGGTTCAACAATCACCGAGCCTGTCCCATCAACGTAAGCTGATAATAGTGGACCTGTACAAGGTGGAACATTAGATCCATTGAAAGCAACAGGACAAACAACAGATGTTCCATCAAATGGGCGTGGATTCTGACTAGTCCAATCTACAGAACAAGCCCCTGTTCGACCAGCCGTTTCACAGCTGGCGCCGATAGAGCCACCTTCAGTTCTAAAGTTGATCACAGTCCCATCAGGAACAGGATTATTAAAATGATCTGCTGAACGAATGGTAATCGTCGATGATTCTCCATCATGACTCCAACCTTCTACGTTTAACGTTGTAGCTGACAACGAGAAGCTGTTGTAGTCTGCTAAGCCTGTTGTCACGGTTAAACTATCAGACACATTTGACACTATAAGACTTGTTGGATCTGTAGCATCCTGCCACAGAGCAAAAACTTTAACAGGCGTTGGTATTGTTCCTGAACGAACAGTAACAGATACATTACCATTAACATCCGTATAAGCTACTGCATATTTATTAGGGGTTGTAATATCGCTAGGATACTCAGCGTCACCCATTTTAGGAAAATTAGGGCAGTTTATAAAATCATCAGCTAATGGTGCTGGCGTTAATACCATGCCACCCACATCAGTAGACAGTTCAAAACAAACTCTTTCAGAACTTGCTGGCTGACCAATCTCATTAAGCAACTTGAAAGCAACATTTGAGGTTTCAGAACGAGCACCAGCACCGTCAAGACCTCCAGATACTTTAATGGCTAGCTCCTTTGGTGATGCACTGACGAATTGAATTGCACCGACCGCATTGGGGCTAATGGTGATATCCGCAGTTGCACTTACACTTGATGCTCCTGTAATTGCTGAAACAGTAACAGTATCCGTACCTTGACAATTAATGCTTCGATAGGTAGCAAAACCTTTACCCGCATTTGTTATCACCGGAGAATCAACCACTGCATTACCTGCCGACATACATTGAGAAGAAAACTCTAATGTAAATGGTTGGCTTGTCTCAATACTTCCATCCGGAGATTTAACGGTCACTTCAATAACAGTAGAACCACCAGCAGGTAAAGTATTAGTACCTATATAGGTACTAACTTCAAGAGAGATATCTACACGACCGATCTCAAACGCTTTGGTAGAAGTCACTTGTTTAACTTTTAAAGACACTTCACCGGCACCAACATCACCGTTTGAATATAGATCTAAAACAGCCTTACCGTCAGCATTTGTTATTGCAGTTGCTGAATTAGGGCTAATTGCACCTAATGTTGTACCAGCAGTTACTAAGACTTGTTTTAAAGGTTGATTAGAACCATCAAGTTTAACTATTGCCCCTAAAATACCAGGCCGTTGATTGGTAATATTATCTGTAATAGGACATAATTCGAAATTTTTCAATACCTTATCGAAACCAGCAACACCATTACAGTCATAAATTTCAAAACTGATAGATGGGTCTGCTGCGACAGGATCGATATCATCACCAGCCGTGGTAAAACTAGCTGTTGCCGACGTTAAACCATAGCTAGCAGTGACAGTTGCAGCCCCCTCAACGGTTCCTGCTGTAATAGTTAATTCAGCTTTACCTGCTCCATCAGTAAGAGCTGTCCCTACTGAAGGTAAAAACTCACCTAAGCTACTAGAAAATGATACAACTTTTCCACTTAATGGGTTGTTATTTCGGTCAAGTAGATAAACTTGTACACGGCCTGGAGATGCTTGGCTAATACTAGAAGCCTGATTTCCAGTACCATCCAATAAGCTTATAGATAATGAATTGTTTTCACCATCGCCACCAGGAGCATCGCCAGCCACACTATAATTAAATGTTTCGACCAATAACTCACTGCCTAGATTAAAGGTTGCTTGAATAGTACCAGCACCATCCACCGTACCAGTTAATAGAGTCACTTTAGCAAAACCACTCGCATCAGTTAGTGCATTACCTGACGTTGGATTAATCACCCCCTCACCAACTAGAGAGAAATTAATTAATGCATTCGGCACAGCTATTCCATCTTTTAATAACGAAGCTATTACTGTTCCTGGCGAAGTCTTACTTATATTTCGTAATTCATTACTCGATGAATCGAATACTGTAAGATTTAGAGTATAAGAATCGATAGGCTTAATAATGACTTCATCGCCCAAGGTCTCAAAATAGATACTTACTTTAGAAGTCTCTATTTCAACAGATAACTTAGCCGCTCCCGCAACATTACCAGCGGTCAAACTAATTGATGCAACACCGTTAATGTCAGTAACAACTGTACCTATGATAGGGGATAGATTCCCTAAACTAGAAGAGAACGTTGCTAATTTACCAACCAGAGGTAATCCATTTAAATCAACATATGTAGCTTCCACTTTAGCTGGAGTGGAATTACTTATTATAGAGATTGGGTTACCGCTATTATCAACTAACTTTAACGATAATCTATTGGTACCTGCTGCGACACCATCACCTAACATGTAAAAATTAACAGACGTAGTTAAACCTAATGCGGAGCTAATAGTGACTGTTGCGGCAGTCTCCACATCAGCTGTACGCAATTTAATTTTTGCAATTCCTGTAGCATTAGTAAGCGCAGTTCGACTAGCAGGCTCAAATGTACCGTAAGAACTATCATTTAAAGCAAATGAAACGACTTGATTTGCAATACCTACTCCAGCAGAGTCCGCCAAAGCAACCTCTATGTAGCCCGGTTGCGCATCTGAAATTTCAGTTATTGCAGTACCCGCAGCATTAAGTAATTTGGCTGTTAATGTTGAAGAGCCTGAAACACCAGCATCACCTTTAGAATAAAAATTAATCCCAATAGTTTCTTGTTCATCAATAGTAACATTAACTGTGCCAGCACCCTCTTTGTTGGCTGCTATGACTTTAATCATAGCCATACCGTCAGCATCTGTTAACGCAGTTCCACTATTAGGGATAAAAGTCGCTAAGGCTGTATCGTTTAGTTCAAAACTCACAAGACGATTAACTATTGGATTGCCAGCGGGGTCTTGGTAATCAACATGAATATATCCAGGCGTCAAAAAACTAATATTACTAATCTCATTACCGGCGGTGTCTTTTAAAGAAAGCTTTATTTGATTCTCACCTGTCACGGCACCATCACCAGACATTGTTACACCTGTAGATGCCGATTCACCAGAATCAAGAGATGCAGTAACAGTAACGGCCCCTTGAGAAGATGAAGTACTTAACGTTACTTCAGCAACACCATCAGCATTAGTTTTGGCTGTACCTGACGTCGGAGTAAAAACCCCAAATGAACTATCAGATAAAGAAAAAGTAACAACCTTGTTCGCCACTGAATTATTAAGTGAACTCGAAACAGTTGCTTTTAGAATTGCAGGCGAAGCTGCTGATATATCGTTCGATGAAGTACTCAGTGAAATAGATAAAACTTCTGTTATTCCACCATCGCCTCCAGAATCAGTTCCATCATCAGTAATACTTCCTCCTCCACCACACGCGAAGAGAAAAATTGAACATAAAAGCGCAAAATAAACTTTATATGCTGACCTCATTGTCAGGCTCCCTGTTACATTAAGATTAAACTAAATAATTATTATAGTTACTTATACATTAACAATACGCAAACATCTTATAACTTTAGCATAACTCTACTATTTTATTCGCTATTTATTGGCGAAAACTTTCACTTTTATGCCATTTCCTAAGTTGCCGATACCTGCTAATCTTTAGCGCATTCAATAAAGACATAAAATAATATGATGAGAAGGAACACTCTGTGAGTAATCAATACAAGCTCGGACTCACGAGCAAAATTTTAATTGGCATGGCATTAGGCATTATATTTGGCCTAGCATTGAGAAACTTTTTCCCTGGTAGTCAATTTATTCAAGAGTACATTACCGATGGATTCTTACATGTCATTGGTACTATCTTCATCTCAAGCTTAAAAATGCTTGTCGTACCTTTGGTATTTATCTCATTAGTATGCGGTACTTGCTCCCTTAGCGATCCATCTAAACTGGGACGTCTTGGTGGCAAGACCATATCCTTCTATTTATTCACTACCGCTATTGCGCTCACTATTGCGATTCTAGCAGCCGTGTTAATCCATCCAGGTAATGCCAGTTTGGCCGGTAACGTATTAGAATACTCGGCAAAAGACGCGCCTAGCCTGTCTGAAGTCATTATTAATATTGTACCGACAAACCCTATGCAAGCGATGAGTGAAGGCAATATGTTGCAGATTATCCTATTTGCAGTTGTTTTTGGCTTTGCCATCTCACATATTGGTGAAAGAGGTACGCGTATAGCGTCATTTTTTAACGACTTAAATGATGTAATTATGCGTGTGGTTACCTTAATTATGCAGTTAGCACCTTATGGTGTGTTTGCACTGATGGCGACCCTCAGCTTAACGTTGGGCTTAGAAACCTTCGGTAGTGTTGTCAAATACTTCCTCCTGGTGGTTGCCGTTTTATTTATCCAAGGCTTAGTGGTTTACCCTACTCTATTAAAATTGTTCTCGGGACTCAGCCCGTTGATGTTTTTACGTAAAATCCGCGACGTACAGCTGTTTGCTTTTAGTACTGCAAGCTCTAATGCAACATTGCCGGTAACCATTGAAACCGCAGAGCACAGAATGGGCGTCGACAACAAAATCGCGTCATTCACCTTACCACTTGGTGCCACTCTCAACATGGATGGCACCGCCATTATGCAGGGTGTTGCAACGGTATTTATTGCCCAAGTATTTGGTATTGAACTGAGCATCATGGATTACGCGACTGTAGTGGTAACGGCAACATTGGCATCTATCGGTACTGCGGGGGTGCCTGGTGTCGGCCTTATTATGCTGGCAATGGTGTTAAACCAAGTAGGCTTACCGGTTGAAGGTATTGCCTTAATTATTGGTGTAGACAGAATGCTAGACATGATCCGCACTGCGGTAAACGTCACTGGTGATGCAGTGGCTACGGTGATCATTGCCAAATCAGAAGGCGAATTTAATGAAGAAGTCTTCAACGATTCGCAAGCAGGTAAAGCAGCCAAAAGTTTTGAAGAACAAGTGCTTAACGCCAAAAAATAACACTTAAGTTCACCTTATATAAAAAAGCGCTAATTTAGCGCTTTTTTATTATCTTTTCCCTACATAAATGTGCCATTATCATCAACTTACATTGAAATAAGCTCTCATAGATATCAACAAATGGATATCAACAAAATCTAGCCAGCTTTAACTTATAAAAAACGGAATAAATATGGACATGACTTTATTGGCGGGTTTAGCGGTTATTCACATTGTGGCATTAATGAGCCCAGGACCTGACTTTGCCATTATCGTTAAAATGGCTACGCAGCAAACACGCTTAACCGCACTTTATTGTGCCTTCGGCATTGCTGTCGCTATCTTAATTCACACCTTTTTGTCGTTGATGGGCATCAGTGTGATGATACAACAGTCTCATGTTGCCTTTATGACCGTACAACTAATTGGCAGTAGCTATTTAGCATGGATGGGATATGGGGCGCTCAAGTCAGCTATCACCAGTATGATTAGCAAACGTCGTAATTCAGATATTTCATCAACGCAACCTAATGTGGCAAAAGCGGCGCTGATATCGTCATTAAAGGGATTTAAAGTTGGACTATATACCAACCTACTGAATCCTAAAGCGCTGATCTTTTTTATTACTTTATTTTCCGTATTAATTACGCCGCAAGTCAATTACTCAACTAAAATTGCCGCCACGGTATTATTATTTGTGTTGTCATTGGTGTGGTTTAGCTTACTCGCACTGATCTTGTCTAAACCTCGGGTACAACAAAAATTACTCGCGGCCAATACCATTATAGATCTACTCGTTGGGATTATTTTTATTGCCGTTGCAGTCACGATTGCTAATAACATAATTCATCAAATTATCGGTCAGTTTTAAACATGATTAAATTCGATTAAGTAAAAAGATGAATAAGCTGACTATTTTTATCAAGCAGTTACCTGTTTGAGCCACGACACTTACCCGTTTATAGCTTTAAACCAAGAGACTTTAGCAAGCCTGTAAACGGCTGCGAGGATAATGCAATAATCGACGTGCTAAATAATCCACAACCACATTCAAACCCGCAGTGAAAAACAACAGCAACAATGCCCCACTAAAGCGAATTTCAGAAAAATTACTGTCGACATAAAAACCCAACGTCATCACCCCAAGCATGCCCAAGATAGCCGTTTCACGGATAATCACTTCAAATCGATAAAACAGCAGTCCCATAAAATGTGGGTATATGGCAGGTAGCACTAGATAACTGTACTGATCAATCCTAGGCTTGTATGTCAACGGCACACTAATGCTGTCAGCTTGACGTGACATTAAAAAGACCATCAGGCCGCTATTGTGCAGCGCTAACGCGATAATCGCTGGCAACATCGAGGGCCCTAATAGCATCATAAACACAAAAGCCAATAAATATTCAGGCAATGAACGTAATATTAAATTCACCGCCCTCATGATTAAAATAACCACTTTTGGCATCATCAAGCGGGTATTAAAAGGCAATAATACCAACGTCAACACATGAGTTAACCCCAAGGCACAAAAAGCCAGTACCAAGGTAGCAACCATCCCGGGAAACACTTGCTGGCTGATTAATGTATAACTCCAGTTAACGAGCTTCGATAGGTTATCTGTGTCAAACCAGCTCAAGAAGGGTTGTCCTTGAAGCATCGGTGGTAAAACATCAACACTGATAAAACGCCAAATAAGTTGCGAGTCGATAACAGGAATGGGAGGTAAGAAGTACACAGCAAGCGGTAAATACAGCCAAAGCATTATCGGTTTAGCCCAAAAACGTATGCTACCAATTAACAACACAAATAAGATTAATAGTGCACCGCCTTGTTGATAATGCCCCTGACGAAAAGCGGATTCTAAATAAAACCCTAATGTCGGCATACCAATAAAGCCCAACACAGCACTACTACGAAGCGCGCATTCAAAACGGTAACGAATATAATCGACAATCTGCGGATACATGTGCATCCATCGACCATATATAAATGCCGACAGTTTATCGGTGCCCTTAGGCAGTGAAAATAAGGTATGCATTGGCGCTTGCTGTAAAATATCAGCAAACACACGGGCAAAAGTAGCAGCATAAGGAAGCGCTATGGCTAAAATACCGGTAATGGCTGAAAGACCAAATATCTGTAAGAATATCAATGCCCAAAATATCTCATGGATAGCACGGATAAATGCACACATTGCCGCCACTACAGGATGTTGATACCACAATGCTAATGGAAATCCCAATAGCAACCCAATCGTAATCCCAAGCAGCGCAAAACTAATGGTTTGCCACAGCGCATCAAGTAAATACTCTGTCGCGAAAAAGTCAGGGTGCACAAAGCCTTGCCACATGCGACCAAGCTCAGACCAAGGATCGAGTGCAATCACCTCGGTATCAGCAAAAAACCAACACACGGAGACCATGAGTAAAAGCAACAGAGTGATTTTCTGCCAATGCCCTACAAAAGAGTAGCGACTGTGAGTCATCATTTTAGGCATTATAAAAACGGGGATAGAATGAAGATAAATCGCTTAGCAGCATCAACATGTTCATATTTATGCCACTGAATGGTTTGGTAAATCGGCTAATGCATAATGCTGTGATAAATGAGCCAGAGATAATTGGCTCGCTTTGTCATCCAGTACTACTTTGCCATCACTAATGACAATAATACGCTCAAAGTTTGCTAACGCTAGCTCGGCATCATGTAGCACACAAATAACACTCTGATGCGTTTGCTTAATCAAGTTTAGTAATCGTAAGCCCATTAGCGGATCTAATGCAGAAAAGGGCTCGTCGCCCATAAACACTGATTGTTGTTGAAATAACGCTCTGGCTAAGGCCACACGTTGGCGCTGACCACCAGACAACTCACTGACTTTCTGTTGCAAAGGCACGGTTAGTTCTAGTTGCTGGCAAATAGCGCCGATTTGTTGTTGCGGCTTATTAAACGGCAACAACAAATTAGCCAAATTATACCAACGGGAATAACGCGCTAACCCACCAATAAACACATTGTGATATATCGACAGGTTATCAACTAACCCCTGTGCTTGTGAGCACAAACAGGTCTGCTCGGCCAATTGTTGATAAAGGTGATGCAACAGCGTGGTTTTACCCACGCCTGAAGGGCCTAAAATAGCCACATGCTCTTTTGCCTTAAATGACAAATTCACTTTAGGTAATATAATTTGCTGGTTATAACCTAAATCAACATCAACCAACGACAACATTAATCGAGCATTCCAATTGTTTTTGCCACGCGCTCAATCGGTTCATAATCGCTATTTTTAGCCGGTACAAACGACTCACGTGGGAAGCTGGCTAACAAATCTTTATCCGTCATACCAATTAACGTTTTAGTCAGCTTTTCTTTAAAGCCTGCACCAAACGTTTCATCAACACCCGAATGCACCGTCCATTGATAATCTGGGTAAGTAGGGCTTTCCCAAATAACTTTCACTTTGCTGGTATCAACTTCACCGTTTTCAACTGCTGTGTCCCACACTTTGTAATTAACCGCGCCGACTTGATAAACACCTGCTTCAACTTGGCTGATAGTGCGGCTATGGTCGCCAGAAAAACCAATGCGTTTAAAAATTTGTTCAATTGGCTTACCGGTATTTTTTTCAATAAAATACTGTGGCATCAAACGGCCTGAAGTTGAGTCTTTAGAACCAAAGGTAAAGGTATAATCATTCAATGAAGGAAAATTAGTTGAAGCAGCCATTTCAGTAGATTTATGAGCAATCAAATAACTCTTGAAAAACTGATCTTCAAAACCTTGGGCAATAGCCTCAGAACCGGGCACTAAACGACGCGCTTGCACACCAGATAAACCACCAAACCAAGCAAGTTGTACTTGGTTATTACGAAATGCTGTTACCGCTGCAGAATATGACTTTACCGGAATATATTTCACTTCCACGCCCAACTGCTCGGTTAAATAATCAGCCACTTTATCAAAGCGAGTCCGAAGCTGACTTTCATCTTCATCAGGGATAGCCGTAAAGGTAAACGTTGCACTTAATGCAACTGTCGAAAATAAACTTAAAAAGCTAGCCGATAATAAATGTGTTAGTTTCATCTCAATCTTAAAAGTTAGTCTGTCAATAACCCTATTCTAACTTACCTGATACCTGATTACACCGACAAAGCCCATTCAGTGTGAAATGTTAGCAAGAATAATTACTACGATGACCATAATGATAATAAGTTTTAATATAACCATCATAAAAAGTTTGGTTAATATTTAACCTTACCAACTTGTAGGGTAATATTGGCCAAGCACATTTCACATAAAGTGACGGCTTAACAAGGATGGATTATGCGCATATTGGTTATTGAAGACGACCCTCTGTTGTCACACCATTTACAGGTGCAGTTATCAGATCAAGGTAATCAAGTGCAAGTGGCATTAACCGCAAAAGAAGGATTTTATCAAGCCACTAATTATCCTATTGATGCTGCTATTATTGATTTAGGCTTACCCGATCAAGATGGAATAAGTCTAATCAAAATGCTGCGTAATGCAGATGTTAAAGCGCCGATTCTAATTTTAACCGCTCGACTAACGTGGCAAGATAAAGTCGAAGGGCTCAATGCTGGTGCAGACGACTACTTAGTTAAACCATTTCAAAAAGAAGAACTCATCGCCAGACTTGATGCCATAGTGCGCCGCAGCAGTGGTTTTGTTCGCTCAACCATCACCAGCGGTGCTCTGCAAATAGATGTCGCGGCAAAACATGTAACGCTAAACCAAACACCATTAGACATCACTGCCTTTGAATACCTTATTCTGGAATACTTGATGCGCCATTGCCATGAGGTTGTCGCTAAACAGCGTTTACTGGATGTGGTCTATGCCGACAAAGAAGGCGATCCCAACACTATTGAAGTGATGGTCAGCCGATTAAGAAAGAAACTTGCTCAAGGTGGAATAGAACAGTCCATCATTACCCTTCGCGGCCAAGGATATAAATTTAACCACCCATGCGACTAATTTTACGACCTAAAAAACGTCTGCTTACCAGGATGTTCTTAACCTCCTTGGGTATTATCGCGTTAGTAGGATTTGGTCTGGCCTGGTTAATTACCTTGCTCCATGCCCAAAATCGCTATAACCAAACCACCAGCGCCTTAATAGCTCAACTACCCATCATTGCCGCTGAGTTTCGCGAAAACAATCTAATCCCTATCACCCAGGCCCGTGAAGGTGACGACGTCGACACGCAATACATTATGGCTACCTGCAATAGCAGCTATAACACCTTATGGCGTTCTGACTTCGCTATCAGCTTAAACTTGAATAACATTTGTGAACAATATCTTGATATAAAAGATGATTTTCCACCGTTCTACCTCAATTTTAATGACCAACAAAGTTACTTTGCTTACTTGCTCAGCATTGACGTTGAAACCGAAATGTATCATCTATTGATTTTAAAAGACGCCACCACATTGAAAACTGAACTCAGTCAATTTAATCGACTCACTTATTTTAGATTGGCAATGGTAATGGCTATTGCACTGTTACTGCTAGTGAGTGCAGCCTACTGGGGAATGCGGCCGTTAACGAAGCTGAAACAAGAGTTGATACAGCTGCAACAAGGACATAAAAAAAGCCTCTCACAAGATTACCCCGTTGAATTACAAGGCATCACCACAGCATTAAATCAACTTATGGACCAAACAGATCAACGTCAAACGCGCTATCAAAATGCCATGAACGACCTTGCTCACAGCTTAAAAACGCGTCTCGCCGCCAGTATTGCCATCATTGACGATGACGCATTAGATCGTCAGCAACAGCACCAAAAAATACTTGAACAAATAAATGACATGGATCATTTAGTACAGTATCAACTCAAACGTGCCATGTTAGGCCAACAAGGCTTACGTCAACAACAAACCGCTATCGCACCGATTGCTCAACAACTTGCGCAAATGCTCGATAAAATATATCGAGACAAACATGTCATATTCACCCTAAACATATCAGCATCATTGCAACTCCCACTCAGCAAAGGCGATGTGATGGAGCTATTGGGTAATTTACTGGAAAATGCATTTCGCTTATGTGGCAATAACGTCATGATCAGCGCCGCGAGCCTCGATAACAATCTCATCCAACTCAGTGTAGAAGATGACGGCCCCGGCGTAGACCACGCCATTAAACAAAAAATAATCCAACGCGGTATGAGAGCCGACACTCAATCGTCGGGACAAGGAATTGGTCTAGCAGTATGCCATGAGCTCGTTAGCAGTTATGGCGGCACAATGACCATTGGTACTAGCGAGCTTGGCGGAGCAGCTTTTGTCATTCAGCTCCCCGCAACGGCATAAGCACGCAGCAACAAAGTCATCAATCAAATAAGCATATAAAGCCACAACTGGTTTTACTCAACAGTAATCACTAACTTAATGGCGCATAAAGTTGCTCTGCACGATTAAACATCGCCCAAGAAGTCGCAATAAATTTATCGTTACTAATGGGCACATTGCCACGATGGCTGTGTGTAAAACCGGCTGGAGCAATCACCATAGTGCCTTTTTTAGGGCTTATTTTACGTTGTTGATAATAAAATTCTGTTTCGCCGCCCTCTTCAACATCATTCAGGTAAAACATGTATAACACCACCCGATGAAGCGCCTCATTATGGCCATTCTGTGGATACTGTTCTGAATGCCAATGCGGATATCCACCCACACCTTGCTGATAATGCTGCACATTAATCGTACCACTGCGATACAAATATTTAGTTAATGCCGCTGCTCTTGGCCTACCTAACGAATCAAAATTATCAGGCGTTAACGTTTGCGGTTGACCATTTTCATCTGCTACTTGTACAGAAACCGCTCCCATTAAGGTTAACGAGTATTGGGTAAAATAATCGCTAATATGGGTAAATGTCGCCGCTAAAAGTTCATTTTTTAATTCAGCTAAATCATCAAAAGCATCTAACATTAAATCACGACTGCGCTTTTTCTCGGTATCTACGCCAAAACCTGTATGGCCTGGCCCTACACTCGGATGCGTTTCAAATGCCGCAATTAAGCGATCACATAAATCATTACTTATCGCGTTGGGATATACTTCAATAAAATCCATAGGGAGTGACTATTGTTAATTTATTTATAGTAGTATGCTGCCACGCAATTAAAGTGCCTGTAAAGGGCAATACATAACATAGCTCATTGTTCTTCAAAGTAACTATCGATTGAATATGAAAAAAAACCAAAAAATCGCTGTAGAACAATTAGAAGTGGGTACCTTTATCCGCTTGCCAATTTCCTGGAAAGACCACCCTTTCCTGTTTAGCAGTTTTAAAATTAAAGACGCTGCACAAATTGAACTTATCAAAGGCTTAGGGCTAAAAGATGTTTTTTTTGATCCCGAAAAAAGCGATATTGAGCCTGTAACGTCCGAGAATGCCAACACCTCTAAACCCGACGAGCAGGCCCTCAACGCACTAAAAGAGCAAATGATTAACCAGAAGTCGGCCAAAATAGATGAGCAACAAAAGCTCAAACGAGATTTAAAGAAAACCGAACAACAATTTAATCGCTCAGTGTCGATGATGCGTTCAATGGTCTCTAAAATCAGTAGCCGACCACTCAATGCGGTCAGTGAAGCGAAAGACCTCATCAGCAACATGACCACCATGCTACTCAATAGCGATAATTTAGCCTTACATTTAATGGGCGATGCCAAAAATGATGAGCATATTTATCACCATTCACTCAACGTCGCCATGTTGTGTATGTTAATGGCAAAAGAGCTAGGTTGGAGCCGCGAAGAAGTTGAAACGATTGGTATTGGTGGGTTATTTCACGATATAGGTAAACTCAAAGTTCCGAGTAACATTATCAATAAGCGAGTGCCTCTTACCACACCAGAAGAAAACTTCATTAAACAGCATCCATTAATGAGCATTAACTTTCTTAAACTCGCTGACAGCTTTCCAGACGAAGCCAAACCGTTAATAGCTAATCATCACGAATTTTTAGATGGCAGTGGCTACCCACAAGGGCTAAAAGCCGACAAATTAGACAAGCTGTCGCAGTTAATCGCCGTGGTTAACGAATACGACAATTTGAGTAATGGCACCAACCAAACCAAAGGAAAACCGCCAAGTATCGCCTTGGGGTTACTGTATAAAAACTATAAAAACAAACTCAATACTGAATATATTAGCATGTTAATCAAAATGTTAGGTATTTATCCGCCTGGCAGCATTATTGAATTATCCAGTGGCCAATTTGCCATGGTTATGTCGGTAAACTTGCAAAAGCTATTGTGCCCTAACATTGTGGTTTACGACCAACTGGTACCCAAAGATTTAGCCCCCATCATCAGTTTACAAGATGAAGGCTTAACTATTGTTCGCAGTCTACCTGCCGCAGCATTGCCAGAAAAAATCCATAAATACCTCAATCCTAGAGAACAAATCAGCTTAGGTATTGGCCAAAACTAGTGTGCTGCAGATAAAATAGACTATGTTGAATAGTCTATGTTGAATAGTCTATGTTGAATAGTCTATTTCATCTCTTTAATGAGTGACTTACATAACACCATTTCAGTTTATTTACCCTAGCCAACTCAAGTATTTGAGGCATAAAAAAGCCATCAATCGGCAACAATTGATGGCATTATTTTGTCTAAAATAAGCTACTGCTACAACCAACCTTTCCGTTTAAAGAAAAAGTAGGTTCCTGCTGCACTGGCTAGCATTAATGCCACTGCCATTGGGTAGCCAAACCGCCAGTCGAGTTCTGGCATAATATGAAAGTTCATCCCATAACTGCTGGCAATTAACGTAGGGGGTAAAAATACTACCGCCGACACCGAAAATATCTTAATGATTTTGTTTTGTTGCAAGCCACTGAATCCCATCGCTGCATCCAGTAAGAATTGTAACTTGTCGAAAATAAACTGGCTGTGTGGCATCAATGATTCAATGTCAGATAGCATCTCACGAATGTCTTTCAAGTTTTCATCTGACAATCGGTCACGATAATAACGTTGCATATAACGTAATGAACGCTGAGTATCCAACAAACTCAATCGAATTTTACCGTTCGAATCTTCTTGTAAGGTAATCAGTTTAAAAACGCCATCAAGCTCTTCGTCATTAAATACTTGCTCGCCAACATTTTCTAAAATACTATAAATATCTTCAATTAAGTCAGATAGATAATCAACTTTCAAAGTAAAGAGCTCTAACAATAAGCCTTGTGGAGTGGTAATATCCAAGCGCCCTAAACGTAGGTAATTACGCAGTAAACGAATAAGGCCGACATCTTCTTCACGTATTGTTAGCAAAAAACGTTCTCGCAAGTTAAACGACACGTTCACTGCGCGTACATCTGAACTCACCCGCTGTGGAAACAACGAGTTAATGTGTAAACCGTCTTGGTTTTGGTAAAAACGCGCCGAAGCCTCAATTTCTTTAATATCTTCTTCGTCAGGTACTTCTTCAGCAGAGAATAGCCTCAACCATTGACGCTCGTCGTCGTCGGGTTTTAATAAATCTAACCACAATGTCGACTCAGGCACTTTATCGCCCACACTCAATTCGGTGGTGATTAATTCTCTATTTTGATAGGCGTATGCAGTGATCATCGCTCCCCCAAAGTCCGTTAGGCTATTACAAGCATAACAAACAAAAACACTCAAAAAGTGGCGCTAGTTTACTCAACTACAAATGAATGAAAAGTAAAATATTCAACTGCGCCAAAAATCGTACCAGTTAGATAATTTGATCGGTAATTTGCTAAATAAGCCATGAGCTAAGCCGTTATATAAATCCAAATAAAACGTTGCAAAGTTCACCGCCATTGACACGATTTAAGCATCAGTAAATTGATATAAAAATCTGCGTAAATTAATGTCACTCTGCACGCTATTGAACCCAAAGTTCACACGCAACACTAGATCCAACAACATGTTAGCTCGCTTTACTCGCTAACTCACCAAAGCATAGCACGCGTTAAACCTAGACTCGCTATTATCTTCGCTCATAAAAAAGCGCCCAAATAGGACGCTGTTGTAACAACACCAAATAAGCTTAAGTTATTCGCCTTTTAAGCGACGGTCTAATTGGTCTTTCAAATTGGCTGGCACGCCTTTAATCAAAATAGTGTCAGATATCGGATCATAAATAACCCGTTCACCTAAATGGCCGCCATCAAAGCTCAAGGTAACTCCGCCGCCTGTGCCTGAAAACTTCTTCAAGCTGCGTAGACTGGCTTTATCGGCCGGAAACTCATCGTCTAACTCATAACTGCCGCCACACGCAAAATCATAAAATGAATCCATACCAGAATCTGCTAACTCATCGGCTAAATCTTTAACTTCAATCACATCACCGGAACCTGCGCGTTCAGAACAATAATCAAATACCTTGTTACGACAATCTTGGCGTTCATCTTTGGTAAGCTCACTACCTGCGACAAAATCTTCAACTGCATGGATCAGGGTTTTGTTTTGCGCCTTAATGTTAACGCCTTCAACACAGCCCATAAAGTCTAAAAAGAAATCGGCAACTTTACGGCCAGCACGACCACGAATAAACGAAATATACTTACGCGAGCTTTTATCGGCCTGCCATTCAGTTAAATCAATGCGCGCAGCTAATTGAATATTGTTTAAATCTAAATGGTTGTTTTGCGACAATTCCATGTCATCTAATACTGTCATCGACGACTTAGCGCTTAATAACGCCACAAATAAATAGTCGCTCGTCATGCTGGTATAGCAAGACATCAACAAAAAACCACCTTGGCTAAAATCGTACTTGGCCAGTTCTTGTTGCAACAGCTGGCTCGCTTGACCACTAAACTCAACAAAACCTAAATCGCCTTTGCGATAACCGGTTAGTGCATCAGAAAATTCACTGTTGGCTTCGCCATCATCACCATGGGTTCCAAAAAAGCCAAACCCCTTACCCGCTTTACCCGAATAGGTTTGATGTAACTCTTCTAACATGGTTTCAACGGCGTGAGTATTCAACAACGGTTGCGGGCGTAAACGACAACGCATTTGCCCCTGACTGTCTTGAGAAATTTCGTGAATAATTGCTTGCTCAATACTAATGCTCATAAACCTTGTTAATCCTAGTCTGTCGCAGATGATAATTTAAAAAAGAATGATATCAGACCAACCGTATAAATCGAACAAGGGTTTACAATATTCCTCACATACAGCGAATAAAACTTGAGGCGAGCGACGGCTAAATCCGTTATTATGTGCAGCTAATTCATTATTTATTGAAGTTTTCTGACTATGGCAATTCAATCTAAATACACAAACACTCAAGTTGAAGCACTTATCAGCGAGCTGCTTGCAGTACTAGCTAAGCATCAAGCACCAACCGATTTAAGCCTAATGGTATTGGGCAATTGCGTGACCCATTTACTCGACAAAAAAGTCCCTGGTGAATCACGCCAAAAAGTTGCTGAGCAATTTGCCAAAGCCTTAACACAGTCGGTTAAGTAATCGACTAAATAAAATTTATCACTAATGCTAACAATCAGTTACACTGAAAACAGTCTGTGATAATAACGTAGGAATACGAGTTAACATGATCGAGCGCAAAAAGCAGCAAATGACGCGTGATAAAGTGTCACGCTTAGTTAATTGGGGTCACTGGTTTGCCTTCTTTAATGGCATATTAGCGATGTTAATTGGCGCTCGATATATTGGCAGTGTCGGCTACCCAGAAACCATTATTGGTTGGGCTTACCTGTCAATCAGCACCATAGGTCATTTTACCTTTTTGGCCTTTATCGGTTACTTAATTTTTATTTTCCCGATTACCTTATTATTACCTTACTCCAAAATTTTACGTGGTTTTGCTGCATTTATCGCCTCACTTGGTTTATATGCCCTACTGTATGACACCATTATTTATGACGACTACGGTATCCATTTAAGTCCTTTTGCGTTCGACTTAGCCTGGCAAGATCTCAACGCGCTATTACACAGCACCTCATACATAGTGACGCCTATCGTCATTGTGATTGTTGAGCTTACTGCGGCCAATTATTTGTGGAAACGCATCGACAAAATTCAGAAAAAACAATGGGGCAACAAAGTGGTGCTGTTTGTCGGTATCTGTTTTGTCAGCAGCCATTTATTTCATATTTGGGCCGACGCGACCAATATGACTGAAGTCACCCGTTTTGACGACGCCTATCCAGTGTCATATCCTGCGACTGCACGCTCGTTCATGGAAAATCACGGCATTGACAGCAGCATGCAGTCAACAGAGTCTCGCAACACTAAATCACGTAAGCTGAGCTATCCCATCAGTCCGATGCAATGTACTGCAGACAGCCAACCCAATATTATGGTTATCAGCATAGACAGCCTACGAGCAGACATGGTCGACAGTGTCACTATGCCGTTCTTAAGCCAGTATCGTATTCAAAATCAGCGCTTTATGAATCACTATAGCGGTGGCACCGACTTTGAAACCAGCATGTTTACCCTCATGTATGGCTTACAAGGCAACTACAGCGATCGCAAAGAGTTTGATAGCACCAGCCCAATATTAACCAACACTCTGTCACAACAAGGCTATCAATTAGCCATGTTTGCGCCTGAAAATGATCAATACGCTGCTAATAGCGCCATGTTCAGCGGTATAAACATTCATATTAGCGAAGGCGATAATGGCAGCGCAGATGCCGATATCAACACCATTAATGCGGTGAATGCTTGGCAGCCAAAACAAACACAACCGTGGTTTGCCTTAGTGAATCTTACCGCACCAAAAGATTACGACACCCCAGTCGGATTTTTAGGTGTACAAACCATCAAACCGCACATGCCATTAAAGCCTGCGCAAAAGGTGCTGTTTAATCAATATCGTCAATCACTTAACTTTATCGACCAACAACTGGCTAGCCTACTCAATAACGTGAGTGATGATACCATTGTGCTCATCACTGGCACTTACGGCCAGGTCTTTACCAGTAATACCAGCGACGCCCGCAGCGATTTATCGCCAGGTAATGTTAAAGTGCCGCTGATCATCCATTGGCCCGACAGCCATGGTAATAAAGTGAATTACCGCACCAGCCATTACGGCATAGCGCCAACCTTGCTAAGCCATGTGTTAGGTTGCACCAATCCAAGTACAGATTACAGTTCAGGCCGCAGTTTGTTAGAACCTAATAATGAAACCTGGGTCTACATAGGCGACAGCCGCCGCTTTGCCATTTACCAAAAAGCTGAAATAACAGTATTGGATCGTTTCGGTAAATACCGCATTTACGATTTAGACTATAAAAAACGTTTAGATAAGAAAATGAGCGCACCAGAATTAATCCAAGTCATGCGTGAAGGCCGTAGACTGTATAATCAATAAGATATTTTATTACTAATAACATATTTAGCTTAAAATATTGTAAACGAGCGAACTATTCATCTGCTTGCTTATGCTTGCTTATGCATAGATAAGGTCGACGATTTTATTAAATGGATAGTTTATAATCAATCGATAACCGACTGATAACTAACTACTTGCGTAAACAAATCGCAATTGATACAGTAATTATCCACTTAGTAACCCCAAGGCTCACAGCCATGCTAAGTGATTGGCATTTATGATGATATTTTCATTATCTCTGAAGTCAAACGAAGTAATTTCGGTATGTAGCGCAGCCCGGTAGCGCACTGTCATGGGGTGTCAGGGGTCGGAGGTTCGAATCCTCTCATACCGACCAAATTAAAAATAAAAAAGCCTGTACGCATAAAATGCTTACAGGCTTTTTTGTATCTAAAAACAAAACGTGAATTTTATAAATCCGATCAAAAACTAAACTCGATATCCTTTTCAATCTCAACATCCATCGGCGTTATATTTAGCTCCCTTTGTGCATAATAACGCTACAACGTTTGCATGCCCTTGCTGCTTGGCGCGCATTAAAACGGTTCGGCCTTTATTATCGCGTAAATTGACATCTGCACCTTGGGCTAATAACAGCTGCATGATGTCGATGTGTTGCTTGTCGGCAGCGTAGAACAATGGCGTAAAATGCTTATTATCATATCGATTGATCTCAGCAGCATGGGAGAGGAGTGTTTGCACTATCTTGAGCTGAGCTTGTTCTGCCGCAGCCATTAATGGCGAAAAATCATCACTGTTTGTGCCATTAACATCTGCTCCGTTATCTAATAAAAGGCTAATCGATTCAATATCGTTATGCTCAATGGCTAGTAATAGTGGCGTCATCTTACTTTCAGCGCTTTGTAACTCAGTTTCAGCGCCATGTGAAAGCAATAAACTCACCATTGCCACATTGCTAGTGGCAACTGCATATAACAAAGGAGAGGTGCCGCCATTATCTTTGATATTTATATCAGCGCCATGGTTGAGTAATAACGTGACTATGTTTAGGTGCGATCGATTTGCCGCCCAGTTAAGTGCGGTATGGCCGGTTCTATCTTTTAAATCCACACTGGCACCTTGTTTAAGCAGTGTATTAACCACGTTTTCATGACCACTCAATGCCGCTAGCATTAATGCTGTTCGCCCTATTCTGTCTTTTGCTCTGGCATTTGGGCTTGATCCTTGCTTGAGTAATGCTTTTACCGCTGGCTCGTCGCCAAATGCGGCTGCATGAAGTATTCCTTTGCGCTGTTGGTTAATCATCGCACGTGTTTTGACCTTATTTGCTGAAGCATCAACCGATGGTTTATTTGTCTGTACATCACTATTTTGTTCGGTTGGTTTAGTCTGTACTGGAGACGTATCAGCTGGAGTAGTCTCTATTGATTCAGCCGGAAAGCGTGGCGGATTTTGATATTGCTGATGTTGTGGGTAAGCCGAGTCTCCCACGCCGCGGTAGCCAGGAAAACCTACATCTGCACCACTTTTGCGCTGGTTATCTATGATTGATGGCGCTTTTGATTGACTCTCTTGGTTGTTGATTATGGGTTGAGCATCAGATACAACCTCCTTCCCGCCACGATAATTGGGATCACCTTTGCCAAGCTTGGGCATATTTTTTTGGTAATCGTGACCCATTGCCGGTTTTTTCGCACTTTGTTTAGGCGCTGGCGGGGTTACTGCAGGGTTTGCTATAACTGGCGTGACTGGCTCTGTCGAAGTTACTGCCGACGTTACTGCCGGAGTTTTGATAGCTGGCGTGACAGCTGGTGTGACTAGCACCGGCGTGGTTGCAGTAGCCGGTAGAATGGTAGTTGCCGGTTGGATTGGATCGCTGTTTTCTTCAGCGAATAACGAGGTAATCACCGAGGATAAAATAATGGCCGAGACAAAGATTATTCGTATGATGCGCATTTGCTATTCCTATCTTCTAAGTCTGTAAAGACCGTTAATAACAATATCAATAAGGTTAAAAGGAGAGAAACAAAAGTTCTCCCCTTTGATTCACCTGCTAATCCTTAATTATCATCTACGGATTTTTGTTGTTGCGGTGGCAGTATCGTTATCACTATTAAGATCGCCTTCTGCTGTCACCGTCGCCGTCCAGCTAACAGCGGACGTTCTGATGATGTTGGCTGTCCAACTTGCATTTAATGAAATCGTATCTCCTTCATCCAAATCGCTGAAAGCCATCGGCGGCAGTTCAATAACCACGCCTTGGTTAGTGACTCCAGTAATGGTTACCTCACCACTGACACTACTGGGTTTAAGATTGCTCACATCGACAACCATTGCCACCGTTTGATTAAAGGACACTGTAGCTGATGCTGCAAAAGCAGTCAGTGCAACATCGACATCAGTATTCACCACAGGAACTTCGCCTTCATATTCGATAATGAGCTGTGCGTTATATAAGGCTGTTGATTTACTATCGCCCTTAATGTAAACCGCAAGGTCAAAATCTGACGTCATCGGTAAACCATTGCTGGTAACCGCCGGTTCGCCGTCCTCAGTGACAATAGTGACATACTCATTTGCTGTCACATCAACCCAACCTCTACTGGTTGCCAGCGGAGATATTTCTCCCTCTTCCCAATCCAGTAAATTGATCACTGTGGTCGTTGGCGTACCGACCTCATACTTAATGTTTTCTTTGGCAAAAGGCGGCGCGCTACATTCAATCAACGGGATCTCAAGTCCTGGCAAGTCTTGACCAAACTTATTAGGTTTAAGTCTCCAGCGAGGGCCTGAAACAAGCTCACCGAGCGACGCATTTGGCAGTGCACTACCGATGAAATCCTGAATTTTTGGGTCAGGATTGGCATCATAAGACCATTCAAAGGGGTCACGATTGATGGTGGTATAGTAAGCATTAGAATAGCCACCAGCGAGATCTGATGAGAATGCATAAGGGTGCTCTGCAGCGCTTTCACCTGGTGTAGCCAAAGGGTCCAGTGCTTTAGGAGTATTCTTTAATATTGTACCGACACCGATAAAGGATGGATCGAAAGCGCCACTTTCAGTATCGATTATATCGCTGTCGCCTTCATAACACGGAACAGTACTTTTCCATACGGCTGCTTCACCATCACCTTCAATTCTATAGGAAGGCTTACGCCCTGTTGCAGCTTCATTTTCCAAGTCTTCTGGACGAAGTTGGTCATTAGGGTTATTGGTGATCCAGTGATTAACCACAAGCTCTGCACGAGTAACGACAAAGTTTTCTGTGGATGTTTTCCATTCTTCAGGAAGCGCCAACTGGGCATACATGCGGATATCGTTCGGCCGTTTATGTATTCCACCCCAACCATAAAGTGGCTTACCATCATCTTTAAGCTGCACGGAATAATCACTGCTTAAGGCGATGTTATCGAGCATGTTGGTCTTGTCGTTAGGAAACATCTGGCACCCTTCAGGTTGGCCATCTGTTTCACAGGGTATCGCATTGGTTAAGCGATAGGCTTGTTGTCCATCCACTAACACTTGAACATTATCATCTAGTGGCGCGCCAGCGCAGTCATACGACAGAGTGCCGTCTGGGGTTGATATAATGGCTTGGGTACCGTCCGGGCTGGCAAAAAAGTATGGGATGGTCTCATAACAACTAAGCGCATGTTCCATAACAGTATAATGCTCTGTTTCACATTTTACCGAGGTGCCACCGAGCCCTTGACACCATGTTCCTAATGGTGGTTTTACCTTGTATTTTTCGGTGGCGGCATTGGCAACTTGAATACCAATCACCCCTCCGCCTTCGTCAATATTACCAACGAATCCTTCGAGGTAATCGCCATTACGCGCTTTGGGCTGCGCGCCTAGAAAATCAACCACATAAAAGCCAAACTCGCTATCCACTGGATATAACATCACCCCCGACTTGTCGAGAAGCGCTGGATTATCATCAGGACAACTCACTGGGCCAAGGCCACAAATGATCGTTTGGTCGTCTGCGAAGGTCACTCCATTCAACCCTCCCAGTACGTCATTAACAGAAAACACATGCACTGGCGATTCATAAGCCACCGCACTTCCTATTGAGGCCAGCAATGCTAAAGAGATAGCAAGGGCAATCGGCCTTTTATTAAAGTATTTAACAAATAACATAACAACCTCCTGTAATTATTGTTGGGGTTAAACTAGTTAGACATAACGACCTCCTGGATTTATTTTTAACCAAAACACGTCAGCTCAGTGTCAACACCTACACGCACTGCAAATTAACAAACAGGTCGTCATTCGATGATAAAATGAATGACAAGTAAGTAATAAGTAGTAGGTTATTTTTACGGCTACATAATGCTATGTCTCACTTTTACAGCACTCGAGATATTTACTTATGCGCCTGCTATTAACCATAGAAAAATCATGGTTAAATTCAAGAGGCAAAAAATCATAAAAGTAACGCTAAACACGTTTTTGGCGGGGGAAATCCTTCAACATCAATCTATTAAAATAATACGGGGTCAGATCAATAAAAAGTCATATTTTCATCGTTACTACTCAATAGGTTAGCTTCGTAATTCTTTAGAATGACACCTAAATAAAAATAGCCAGATCGGACGAAATAGGCTGTATTGACGAGTAACATCGAAATGAATCAGAGGATGATATTATGGAGACAAAAACCACGTTTTAGATACTACCAAAAGGTTATATTGAAGCGAAAACAGGGTGATTTTAACGAATAGATCATACTAAATAATTATTTATTTTTATAACCTATAACAATAAATACCTACAAAGTGATACCAAATCATTTTAAGTTTGGTGCGCATTGTTAATGGTCAAATACACACTTTAGATAACAAAAATCATAAGTGGAGTACAAGTTGCAGATTGAATAAAAACCACCGTTTTGGAACTGTCACTTCGATGTAAGCATCGATAGTAACTTCACCAATAGATGGGCTTGGAATAAAGCTGCGGTGATACGCATTTATAGTCAACAGTCGCATCGCGAATTAGACGGTAAGGTTAATACCAATGCGTCCTAAATGATTTTATTCATTTAAGACGCTAAAATGGCAATGCTAGGGTAACGTACATTAGACAGGCATAATATTATTGAGCAATGTTACTAATTTGTATCACGGGATGGGTATTTGTGAAATTAACTATATCTGCCGCTATCACAGCTTGATGTGGGCCAAATGATTGTTTAAATGTTTCTACAGATTCAAATGTAAGATGACCCATTGCGATGTACATAGGAGGCTCACCGGGTACAACACTAGCAAGGCCAAGGTCTGCACTGGCTGAAAGAAGTGCTTCCCCGACTAAATCTGCAACAAGTGGTAAATGGGTTTTACAGTAGTAATCCATATCGAAAGTAGCACTTTCACTATTTGGGTACAATACACTGACTTTAATCATGACATTCTCTCTTTTATTAATCGTTAAGTTCTACAGTATTCAAACATAGTGGCGACAGATTAACACTTTGACGAAAACCTTATCTACACAATGCCCGGTCACCATATCGTTTTTTAAAATTGTTGCCCATGCTCATTGCTTCGTTTGCAAAGTGTTAGTTACATTTAATGAGGCTAGTCTACGCAACAACTTGTATGGGTACTTATCAGAAAAGCTCAGTTGATGGTCACTTTAGTCCAAAACGAATTAACGCGACCTCTTAAGGAATTGCCGTTGCTACATATTAAGGGGATTGCCGTTGGCGATACTCAGACGGCGAGCAACCGATATGTTTTTTAAACACACGATTAAAGGTTGATATAGATTCAAAGCCTGTTTGAAAAACAATGTCGGAAACCCGAGAGCTTGGTTCGTCTAGCAAACTAATGGCTTTATCAATTTTTAATTGGCTGATATGTTTTTTAGGGGACTGTCCATAAACCTCGTTGAATTTTCGTTTGAAGCTCGACACACTCATATGGCACAACGCGGCCAATTCTTCGATGCTTACATCACTGAATAAGTGATGCTGGATAACTTGTTCGAATTTGACAAAATTAGGCTTAAACATCGATGCTAAAAAATCTAATTCTGATGGGGCTGACACCTTTTGGGTCATCAACAACACAAATTCACGTAACTTGGTTTCTATCATCAAGGGCGTTGCCAAATCAGGTGTGTCGAGCAATATAGAAATACTGTCCCGAAAATGTGTCAACAATTGGTCCACTTCTACTTGCTTTAAGTCGTAATCGACTTGATAGTCCGATTGGGTGAAATCGAAATGAAATAAACGTTGAAAAATATCGGGAAACAAGAAAACACCAATCACCTCACCACGGCCTTGCTCTAACTGGCCACTTACGGTTTCATAGAAATAATTGACGCATTTGGCAAGTAAGCCAATCTCACGGTTTACCGTCAATACTCCTGTTGCAGTACGCACCTGGTACTCACCTTCGGTAAAAAAAGCAAAACATGCTTCGTTAGATGCAAATTCTCGAGCAAAACGCTTAAAAGCTGGAATAGTAAGTTTTTTAAAAACAACATGACCTTTGTATTCAAGTGTTTTCTCAATAGAGGAACCCTGCATGAATAAACAACCGCATAATTGAACAGTCGTTAAAGTATGTAATACAGCTGTCTTTTACGCCAGAGGTTTGTGGTTCAAGACCTAACGTTAAACGAAAAATCGCGCCATAAGTATTGGATAACAAGGCGCAGTTTCTTATATCTCGTAGCGTCATTCGTTACCTATATCAAGGTAATGAATACTCTATAAAAACTGATTTTTAATCGTTTAATACTCTTGTTCTGAAGTTAATCATTTAACACTTAACCTAGAAAAATGAGCTTCAAACAATACATTTGAATCTTCAAAAAAGACTCCCGTAATCAATATTTAAAGGGTTAGGTATTAGTGATAAAATGAACAGGATTATTTTGCTAACTGCATTACCTGACTGAGAGATAATAAACAACATCATGGTATTACCTGTACTCTATTCGTTGAGAAATTGTCCTTACGCAATGCGCGCTAGACTGGCTATTTATGCATCCAAACAGCAAGTAAACCTGCGCGACCTAGTGTTAAGCAACAAACCTGCAGAAATGCTTACGGTGTCGCCCAAAGGTACAGTGCCAGTTTTAGTCACCACAGATAATCAGGTCATCGATGAAAGTTTATCCATCATGCTATGGGCTTTTTCACAAACAGACCCTGACGATTATGTTAAAAAAGCAACGCCAAACGCGTTAACTGAAATGTTGGCGGTTATTGCGATATTTGATAATGAATTCAAAGGACATTTAGAGAAATACCGCTGCTCTAAACGTTACCATGAACCGTCGCTTATAGAAGATAGACAACAATGTGAGCGTTATCTTGCGGATCTGGAATCAAGGCTTTGCCAGCACTCATATTTAATGTCTGACCAACCAAGTTTGACAGATTTAGCATTAATGCCGTTTATTCGTCAGTTTGCCAGAGTTGAGCGACAATGGTATTTACAATCACCCTACCCAAAATTACGACAATGGCTTAATCACTATTTACAGAGTCGAATGTTCAGCAAGGTGATGGTACAAAACCCAATGTGGTTAGACTCAAAACAAGAAATTATTTTTGGGGCCAATGTATAAGGCTGGCTTGATAAGCCAGTCATCAAAACTCGCGGCGACAACATTAAAATATTTCGCCTCAGAATATGAACTAACAACCGTCTAAAATAAAAGACATCTAAGTTAAACGTCGTCGAAAATAAAAATCATCTAAGTTAAACGTCATCAAAGATAACAATCATCTAAGATAACAATCGATAGCCTATCAACCTTGTGCATCGCAGAGTAAGTTGGCGTAACGTTCCATCGGAATACTCATTTGCTCTTGTAACGCTTTGCCTTTCGCCAGTAGATCGTGTCTTTTTATCGCAGGAATGTCGCTTTTGAATGCGAGCACGATGGTATTGCCGCTTTCGACGTCAAAACTGAGTAATCGATTTTCAAATTCGAGCGCGAGTAATTCATCTAACTCTTGGCGTAATTCAGCTGACGTATGCCAGATATTGAGCACCAAAACCCCCTGTTGATTAAGCGCATTTTTACAATCGTGTAAGTAGGATGATTGTACTTGTTTCGGCTCCATACCTTGTGAGTTGTATAGATCTGAAAAGATAATATCGCTTTTTATGTCGGTATTTTTAATGTAATTCACCGCATCGTCTATATGAATAGCAAGACGATCAGTTTCAGGTAAGTAAAAAAACTCTTTCGCGGCCTTCGCGACGGCTTCACGGTATTCAACCGCGTGTACCTTCAAATCGGCGAAGCTACTGAGCAATATTTTAGTCATTGAACCTGCACCCAGCCCCATGATTGTGGCTGTTGTTACTGCGGGAATAAAAAATAAACCTGCCATCATGGCTTGGGTGTAGCCTAGATGTAATCCATTAATATCATTGATTTTCATGCAACTTTGATAGATTTTTCCATCAAAACTGAGAATGCGGCTGTTTCTTGTTTGATAAACATAAATGGGGCCGTGCTCATCTGCTGTAGATGAAATGCAGGTTCCTTTGATATCCATGGTATTTTTGATACCTCTTAAATATGGGGTTGTAGCGGGTAAGGCAGTATAACGGAAAATAAGCTTAGGTCTTTGTTATTGATTTTTATCGTTTAATAAATGAAAGTATTTAGTGAGTAGCCACTTTTATTTGCTACCGTTGTCTCGCAACAAAGTATGAAATTTCACGCTACAGAGTATGAGCTTTAGATCAAAAACCTCCGATTTACAAAAATGAACCTTGCACCGTTAATTTAACGTTAGTCGCTTTTTATCCGTCATCAAGCTTATGCGAAACATCTTATCTATCATTAATGTCTATCGTTAATATCTAACCTAGTCATCTCTAATCTAATAATCTCTAACCTGGTCATCTCTAATCTTATAGTGTTTAACTTTGCTATGCCTTACAGCAGAGTGAATCAATTCACTCTGCTCATGCGCTATTTTTTATCAAACTTGCTGAGACTGTTTTACGGGTTTGAATTAGGGTATATCCACCACTTAATACCACCAGCAGACTTCCAAGTAGGGTTGCTAAATCTGGCGATTCTCCAAATATAAATATCCCCAAACCTAAGGCAAATAATAAACGGGTATAACGAAAAGGAGAAATAACCGATACATCGCCCGCGCGCATAGCGATTGTGAGGGCATTATACGCCATCACCCCAAACACAATTGCACCGATAATTTGCGCTGCTGCAGTGGAACCAAGTTGTAATGGCTCGTTTTGGTATAATTGTATGGCAATGCCTGCTGGAATTAGCACAAAAAAACCATACACCCCAAGTTGCATATTAGACAACACTGGTGAAGCTGCGCGAGTTGCTAAATCACGACCCGCAAAACCTAAGGTCGCGACAACCGCAAATAAAGACGTTGCTTCAAAGCCATCAAGACCAGGGCGAATAATCATCAACACGCCACAAAAACCAATCAATACGGCAATCCAGCGTTTAAAACCAACCTGTTCACCAAACAATAAAGCGGCACCTATCATTGCGATTAACGGGGTGGCCTGCAAAATGGCCGATGCACTTGATAAAGGCGTTAGCGTGATAGCCAATGCAAAACAGAAACGACCAATAACTTCGCACACCGCACGGATGAGTATTGGCGTAGACAATATCGCTGGGTGTAAAATTGTTTGCCCTTTACGCCAAGTCAGCAGCATAAAAATCAACATTCCGCCCAATCCAAATAACGCTAAAATCAGACCAATAGAAGTGGTTTCGGCTGCCGATTTAATCAGCATGTCTTCAATAGAAAATGCTGCCATCGCGGCAACCATAAAAAGACTACCTTTAGTATTATTCAAAATAACTCCAACAATGGGTCGATTGTATCCAGCTGAAAAAGCGGAAAAGCTGACGAACTCAGCCGATAAAAATATAAGCCGGCAATGATATCACTCACCATATGCTATCGAGAAAACATCATTTGTTTGCAACTGTGTCTAACTTGAACTTGAACTTGAACTTGAACTTGAACTCAAATCTAAACTCAAACTTAAACTTAAACTTAAACTTAAACTTAAAGCTAAAACTAAAACTAAAACTAAAACTAAAGTATTTATCGAAAGTAAGGCTGTTTCAATTCTGCCAATGCTTATGACACAGCTATTTAATGCGTTACTTGTCTGTGCGTGTAATATCAACTTCACTTGCAAATAGATTGCCCATCAATATTAAAGCCCAGTGCGATAACTCAACACTGGGCTTTAATGACTACACGCAAAATATCAATTTATGGCTTCATGTAACTCTTGATACATCAACTCACGCATCTTAAATTTTTGAATTTTCCCCGTCACTGTCATTGGGTATTGGTCAACAAACTTGATGTAGCGCGGTACTTTAAAATAGGCAAACTTTTCGGTTAAAAAGTGACGAATATCGTCTTCGGTGATGTCGGCATTGGCACGGACCTTAATCCACGCGCATACCTCCTCGCCGTATTTGTCACTCTGCACGCCAAACACGGCAGCATCCTGCACGTCCTTATGGCTATAAAGTTTTTCTTCAATTTCACGCGGATATATATTCTCACCGCCGCGGATAATCATGTCTTTTATACGGCCAACAATTTGCACATAGCCTAATTCATCCATTTGGCCGATATCGCCCGAATGTAACCAGCCTGCGCTGTCGATGGTTGCAGCCGTTTTGACTGCATCATTCCAATACCCTTGCATGATGCAGTAACCTCGACTGCACACTTCACCGGGTTGACCAATAGCAACCACGTCGCCAAACTCATTGATGATTTTCACTTCGGTATGCGGCAATGCTCTGCCAACGGTGAGCACTTGTTTTTCGATTGGGGAGTCAATTTCAGTAATGTGATTTAACGGGCTGCATTCGGTTTGTCCGTAACCAATTAGCACTTCTTTCATATACATTAACTCTTGTACTCGGCGCATGACTTCTTCGGGGCATGTGGCGCCCGCCATAATGCCTGTGCGCAATGAGCTAAGATCAAACTGGTTAAATTGTGGATGTTCTAATTCGGCAATAAACATGGTTGGTACGCCATGTAGAGCTGTGCAGCGCTCATTTGCAATTACTTGTAACGTGGTAAGAGGATCAAAAGACTCACCGGGATACACAGCTGCTGAAGCATGAATAACACAGGCTAAACTGCCTAACACCATGCCGAAGCAATGATATAAAGGAACCGGCATGCATAACTTGTCAGTTGAGGTAAAGCCCATGGCGTCAGCCACTAAATAAGCGTTATTTAAAATATTGTGATGTGATAACGTCGCGCCTTTAGGGCTACCTGTAGTACCTGAGGTAAATTGAATATTAATCGCATCATGAGTATTGAGAGCGTCAGCAATGGTGGCCAACACATGTTGAGCTTCGTCGTTAACCTCCAGCAGCAAATCATTAAAGTTGAGCATGCCGGGTGTACGGTCGGTGCCCATTCGAATAACATACTCGAGTTCAGGCAGTGCGAGTGTAGTGAGCTTACCTGCAGTGCTGGTGCTTAACTCTGGCAGCAACTCATTTAACATCTGTAAGTAATCACTGGACTTAAATTTATCGGCACAAATCACTGCTCGACAGCCCACATTACTCAAAGAGTATTCCAGCTCTTCAGGCCGATAAGCCGGATTAATACACACCATAATGGCACCAATTTTAGCCGTAGCAAATTGGGTTAAACACCACTCAATGTTGTTAGGAGACCAAATTCCGACTCTATCCCCGGGCTGAATACCTAGCGTTAATAAGCCGGTGGCAAGTGCATCAACCTTTGCTTGAAACTCACGGTAATTCCAGCGGATTTGTTGATGATGAACGACTACCGCAAGATTGTCTGGGTAAGCACTGGCAATATCATCAAAATATTGACCAATGGTTTTATCGGTAAGCGTCGTTGAAGTGACACCATGATATTCACTTTGAGTAAGCGGTAGTTGTGCTTGATGTTGATTGACCATTAAAGCCTCCTTGCATGTGCTTCGTCATGCTCAAGCTAACCAATTAACGGCCTGACTCACAAGTAAAAAAGCACTACATTAGACTAAAGAGGCATGGTGAGTAATGTTTACAGCAAAGGCTAATATTGACAGTAACGCATTCATTTTTGTCAGTAACGGTTTGATGATGATGTCTAAACAACCTTATTAAAACGACTTTTTAACGCCCCCTAAAAACAATAAACAAAAGTGAACGACGAACTGGAGTGATAACCGGAGCAATAATTAAAACGATAGACGAAATCGAAAAATTAACCATAGCCCAAACTAAATACCTAAACACCTAAACACCTAAACACCTAAACACCAACTATTAACATTATTACAACAATATCGTGTAAGTTAACTACAGAATGGAATTGAAAAACACAAAACTATTAACCACAACCCGCACTAAATCATTTAAACGTTGATCTAGCGCAAGCTTTAGTTAAAAATCGAACAAATACTGATGTTTTTTAATTCCAAGCCGATAGCTTCCTTATACTTATCTAAAAGTGACATTCATCTAATTATTATGCTTGAGACAATTCGCACACTCTTTTCCGTTACAGATGAAAGCCTTTTAGTCGTTGGTGACTTTCAACCTATAGTCGTTTTCATCTCTATCGCTATCGCGGTTTTCGCCTCGTTTATGGCATTACAAGTCGCGTCGCAAGCGGTATTAACGCTCAATAAATATAAACGATACTTACTCACCAGCTGCGGCAGTATTGCACTTGGTGGCGGTGTGTGGTCGATGCATTTTATTGGCATGTTAGCGTTCAGTTTATGCACTCCGGTGAGCTATGACATCGGCTTAACCGCGTTATCGTTTATTCCGAGTATTGCCGCATCTTGGGTAGCCTTAAATGTCATATCAACAGCCAAACCAAAACTAAGCCAGTTTGTGGTGGGCGGTATATTGACCGGTGCAGGTATTGGCACCATGCATTACGTCGGCATGGCGGCTATGGAAATGGCTCCCCTACTACGTTACGACTTATTCTATTTTGGCTTATCAATAGTTATTGCCATTATTTTGGCCATTGTCGCACTGTGGATACGTTTTAGCTTGAACCATCTAGGTCGCTTTACCTTAAGTGAATTACATAAAAATGCGATTGCGGCGATGGTGATGGGTTGCGCTATTTCCGGCATGCATTACATCGGTATGGCTGCGGCTCGTTTTGTCCGCCCACCAGGATTTGAATTTTCTGAACAAACCACAAAAATGTCACTGTATTTAGGCATTGCCGTTGCCACGATTACGGTGGTGATTATTTTATTGGTGTTAGGCGTCAACATGCTGATTAAATACCAAACCTCGTTACACCAAGCCAAATTATCTGAAGCACGCTACCGCGCGACCATTAGTACCGCCGTTGACGGTATCATTACCTTTAACGCTAAAGGGCGTATTGAAAGCGGCAACCAAGCGGTAGAATTACTCCTGGGCTGGCGACTTGAAGATGTGTGTCACCAAAATATTCGTGACTTTATACCAGGCCCATTTATCGAAGAATTTAACGCCCGTTTAGACAGTTTTTTTAACCACAACATAGCGCAGCAAAAAAGTACTGGCCGCGATGTAGAAGCGCTACATGTTAACGGTACGGTCATTCCGGTTAGGGTATCTATTGGTCATGCATGTATTGAAGGTAAAAGCCTGTTTGTGATGTACATAAGCGACTTACGTCACCGTATTGAAATGCAACGTGCACTAATTAAAAGCGAAGCCCAGTTTCGCTCACTTATCGCCAATATTCCCGGTATCGCCTATCGCTGTTTAAATACTGAAAACTGGCCGATGGTATTTATTAGCGACGCGGTTGAAAAGATCACCGGTTATCCAGCAAGCGACTATATAGGCGCAACACCAAAACGTCATTTTTACCAACACGTACACCCAGATGACCTTGAGCAAATAGGTAATCAAGTCGTCACAGAGCAAGTGTTTAAGCTGGAATACCGTATCTATAATGCCAACGGCGATATTCGCTGGTTGCTCGGTTATGGTGCTCATGTTGACGGGATAGATGTACAAGATAAATGGCTCGACGGCTTTATTATGGACATCACCGATCGCAAAGAAATGGAGCAATCTTTATTAATTGCCAAAGACAAAGCGGAACAAGCAGCATCAGCTCGTTCGGCATTCCTAGCGAACATGAGCCACGAAATTCGCACCCCAATGAACGCCATTATTGGCTTTAGCGACATTTTACTCGACGATTCGCTACCCGCTGAACAGCAAAAGCATTTACGTACCATTAATCAGTCTGCTAAGTCTTTATTGCACCTATTAAACGATGTTCTCGATAGTGCTAAGTTAGATAAAGGCAAGTTCGATCTCGAATTACGCGATTTCTCTGTTATTGAAGAAATTGATTCGGTGGTATCGACTTTATGGTTACAAGCTAGCTCTAAAGGTCTGTTCTTAAATGTGAATGTATCAGCAGATGTGGCAATGTCCTATCATGGTGCTCCAGACCGAATTCGTCAGGTATTGACTAATTTAATTGGCAATGCGATTAAATTTACCGCCGAAGGGGGTGTCAGTATCGATGTGAGCGTTAAACCAAGCGGTTGCATTGAATTTGCCATTAACGATACCGGTATTGGCATGACGCCAGAACAATTAACCTTAGTGTTTGATGCCTTCGCTCAAGCAGATGCCAGCATGAATCGTCGTTTTGGTGGCACAGGTCTTGGTACGACCATCAGCAAACAATTGGTTGAATTAATGGGTGGCAAAATTACCGCCAAAAGCACATTTGGCCAAGGCAGTTGTTTTGGTTTTGCCTTGCCATTAACCGCGCCCAAACACATCAACAGCACGTTGACCCCGTTAACAAATAGTCACATTAAACCATTGGCCATTTTGATTGTTGATGACATTCAGCAAAATATTGATTTGCTCACCATTATGATGAAGCGCCAAGGTCATAGCATCATTACTGCCCGCGACGGTAAACAAGCCCTACTGCGGATGCGCAGCGACAAAATTGATATTGTATTGATGGACGTGCAAATGCCTATCATGGACGGATTAACCGCCTCGCGTACTCGTCGTGAACAAGAGCAAAATGAACAGTTACCGCATATGCCAATTATTGCATTAACGGCCAGCGTATTGCCTGAAGACAAAAAAGCAGCCTTGGATGCCGGCATGGATGGTTTTGCCAACAAACCTATCGATATGATGCTGCTTAATCATGAAATTGCCCATGTATTGAAACTTGAACAAAGCAATGTGGCCGTCGATAACCCCGCTGTTGATATCGACAACAGGCAAGTGGTTAATGAGAAAAAAGGCGCTTCGATGTGGGGAGATCAAATGACTCTCGTGAAAGAAATCAGCCTATTTATGACTAAACAACACGATAGCAACCAACAGCTTAAACAATTAATACAAACTGCCGACTGGCCAGCTATTAGTCAACAACTGCATGGACTCAAAGGGCTGTCTGGCAATTTAGCTCTAATGCAACTGACACGGTTATTTAGCGATGCTGAACGCTCAGCCATGACAAAATCCAGCACAGAATTACTGACCTTGTTGCCAAAGATTGAACAGGCTTTTGCGCGCATCGCAGCCTATCTTAGCACTCAAGATATCAGTCAACACCCAGATAAAGCCGCAGAAAAAGATCCTATGAGCGTCGATGAGTTCATCCAAATCATTAACCTTATTCGCTTAGCTGCAAAAGAAAACCAATACAATGAGCACGATGTAGACACACTAATTGCAGCCACTCCGGCGGCATACCGACAGCAATGTATCAACATACAACATGCTCTAGACGACTTTGAATTCGAACAAGCAATAACACAACTCAATACTCTTGAGTCCGATGTTACTGCACAGTAAAAAGACTGAATTGAATGATATATAACAACCAAGACCGTATGCCGACAATTTTAGTTGTCGACGACGAGCCCGCTAACCTCAGAGTATTAAAGAAAATGCTTGAGGATCAGTACAGGCTGATATTTGCTAAAAGTGGCGAAGAAGCTCTGCGTTTAATTGAACGCGACCTGCCTGATTTGATTTTACTCGACGTGATGATGCCAGGTATGACTGGTTTTGAAGTCTGTCAGCAACTAAAAACAGAGCAACGCACCAAAGCAGTACCGGTCATTTTTGTTACGGCGTTAAGTGACGAAGTAGATGAAGCCAAAGGCTTTGATGTTGGCGCGGTAGACTACATCACTAAACCCGTGTCCCCAGCGGTGGTTAAAGCACGTGTTCGTACTCATTTGTCTTTAGTGCAGGCAGACGATTTGCGCCGTACTCGTTTACAAGTCATTCAACGCTTGGGCCGAGCATCAGAATACAAAGACAACGAAACCGGTATGCATGTGATGCGCATGAGCCATTTTTCTAAAATCATTGCCCTCGCCTATGGTTTATCAAAATCGGCCGCCGACAATTTACTCCATGCAGCACCAATGCACGATATTGGTAAAATTGGTATTCCCGACAGCATTATGCTTAAACCGGGTAAGCTCACCGATGAAGAATTTGCCATCATGAAAAAGCACCCTGAAATCGGCGCCGAAATTCTAGGTGAATCAGATTCAGATTTGATCGCCTTAGCCAAAGTCGTCGCCATGACTCACCACGAAAAGTGGGATGGCAGCGGCTACCCTCATGGACTTAAAGGTGAAAATATTCCTATTGAAGGACGTATTGTGGCAATTGCCGACGTATTTGATGCTCTCACCAGTAAACGCCCTTACAAAGAAGCATGGACTGTCGACAAAGCCATGGCATTTTTACATGACCAAAGCGGCATACATTTTGACCCGCAATTAGTGACATTATTTCAGCAATCTTTACCCAGTATTTTATACATTAAGCAGCGCTGGCAAGACTAATATGCCGTAATTAGCACGTTAGTTTTTGTCATGCACAAACGGGCTTAGCTCAGTGGTTTAGCCCGACATCAATTGTTAAATTCACCGTATTTTATTATCACCACTAGGATTTTTTATGACACCGGCTGCAGCATTACCAAGCCAACTGAATACTACCGCCATTTTGTTAGTGTTAGCCTTAGGCACATTTATATTGGGATTATCAGAGTTTTCAATGATGCCAATGCTGCCATTAATTAGTGAAACATTTTCCTCAACACCGTCACAAAGTGGTTATGCGATTAGTGCTTACGCGATAGGCGTTGTTGTCGGCGCCCCTATTTTAATGCTGACCACAGCCAACATGAAAAAACGCCATGCCTTGGCAATATTTCTGACATTAATGTTTATCTCTAATGGCTTAAGTGCCATGGCAACCTCACTTGAACAGCTTATTGTATTTCGCTTTTTAAGTGGCCTACCCCATGGCGCTTATTTTGGTGCCGCTATTTTATTGGCTGCCGATATTGCTCCTCAAAATAAACGTGCAAGTTACATGTCTAAAGTGTTTATGGGCCTAACCATAGCCACCATTGTAGGGGTTCCCATTGTCACTTTAGTCGGCCAAAACTTAAGCTGGCGCTATTGTTTAGCGGGTGCATCTGTCCTCGCCTTAATTGCATTAGTGTGCGTATATGTGGTGATCCCTAAAATTGAAAACAACCAACCATCAAATTTAATCAATGAGTTTAGCGTATTAAAGAATAAGTTGGTCTGGTCAATTCTTGGCATTGTGATTATTGGTTTTGGTGGTGTATTTTGTATTTACACTTACATCGCCGATACCATTTTAGTGGTGACGGAAACGCCGGCATACACCATTTCAATCGCGATGGTAATGTTTGGCATTGGTTGTACCTTAGGCAATTACGTATTAGGCAAAGCAGCCGATCGCGCAGCCTTAAAAACCACTGGTATTGCCTTAGTGTGTACGATTATATTTTCGCTTGCTTACGTCAGTGCCAGCCATAATATTTGGCTATTGTATGCGGTAATTTTCTTTATTGGCTGCAGTGTGGGTTTAGCGACACTGATTCAAACCTTACTGATGGACGTATCGCCAAATGGTCACGCGATGATAGGGGCATTAGTACAATGTTCATTTAACACCGCCAATGCTATCGGTCCTTGGGTGGGCGGCATGTTTATCGCACAAGGCGCAATGCCTAACGAGACAGGTTATGTAGCGGCAGTGTTATTTGCCGGCGGCTTAATGATGTGGCTGTTAAGTTATCTGCAAATGAATAAGAAAAAGGCTCAACTGGAACAATGTTCTGCATAATCAGGCTTTAGAATTTATTCTTTAACGAATTTTTATAACAAATAATCTAACTAATTATCTAACTCCCTAACGAATTATCGAACAAATTGCCTGGCTCAATACCGATAACATTGTCGGTAACATTGTCGATAACATTGTCGGTAACCGTTAGGGTAAGTAGTTTGAGCGTCTGAGAAACACCTATCTCGGCGACTTATCAAACCATTAAAAGCGTCATTTATATTACGTGATGAAAATGTATCAATATCAATAATGTAAATTAATTAACTATTATTTAATCTCAAATTTTTGCATCCATTTATCACAACGAGCGTCATCAAGCTCTTCATAAAGATGCAGTGCAGGTAATAATTCAAGCTCAAAACTTTCCTCGCTATCATTAGCTATCGCGGTTAACAGCATGGTAAACCAAGCCGTTATTCCACCTTGAGGTGACGCCTTTAATCGAGGAAAACTAGGGTCAGTTGCCGTCCCAATTAACCAGTCTTTCGCAAGTTCAGGGGCTATAACTAACGCACGCGCTAATCCAACAAAATCAACAGCGCCACATTCTATTACTTTTAATGCCTGAGTATAGGTTTTAAACCCTCCAGTAACGGCTATAGGCACATTTGTTACGCGTTTTGCTGTGGCTGCAAATTCTGCAAAATAAGGGTCTTTTGTAGATGAATCAGAGCTATATTTTGCTCCGGGGAAATAAGATCCACCGCTTATTTCTATCAAGTCTAATGAAGTTTGATCAAATATTCGGATAGCGGCTAATGGATCTTCCTGCGTTAAACCACCTTCTAATTGATCGGTGGAATTAATCTTAATACCTATTGGGAATGAATCCCCAACAGCACTTCGCACTTTCTCACTTAATAGTGTTTGTGTGGCCGCACATCGCGGTATTGGCAGTTGCCCCACTTGTCTATCGTCATAACAACACGACTGCAGTGCTCTGATTTTTCTGCGACGTAAAGTAATGTAAAGCTAGAGAGTTTTAAAAAATGTGGCATAATATGGGCATGCCTATGACCAAAACGACTGACAACATTTTGCTAATCGACGACGATGAACGTCTCGCAGCAATGATCAAAGAGTATCTTGAG